>JAILIF010000095.1 GCA_024695405.1 Bacilli bacterium | reverse complement strand
AAGAATTCGACATATTTTTTATCGCAAGCTGATAGATATGTCAAAGGAGAAATATCTTTAGATGAGCTAGATAAAATAATTAGTTCTTATTATGAGAATAAACCTAGCGAAGATGAAAGAACAGAAGAGGCAGACATTGTTTCAAATAGAATTGCGCAAATTATTTCTGACGATTCTTTTACATTTACAGTTGGACAATTGGTTAGCATTCATAAGCAACTATTCGATGGCGTATTCAACCATGCTGGAAAATTAAGAGATTATAACTTCATAAAAAAAGAGTGGGTTCTTGATGGCAGATCTGTCATTTATGGCGATTATCATGAACTCAGAAACACTCTAGAGTATGATTTTGAGACTGAAAGAAATTTTAAATATGCTGATTTATCCGAGGATAAAGTCATTGAACATTTAGCGACTTTTGTTTCTAATCTTTGGCAAATTCACGCGTTTCAGGAAGGAAATACTCGTACCACCGCGGTATTTTTTATCAAATATTTGAGATCGTTAGGATATAATGTGACAAACGATGTTTTTGCTAAAAATGCTTGGTTTTTTAGAAATGCCTTGGTGAGGGCTAATTTCAAGTTCATCCGTAAAGGCATATATGATGATAAAAAATACATTATTATGTTTCTAAGAAATTTACTTCTTAGTGAACACAACATATTAAGAAATAGAGACTTACGTATTAGTATTGACTCTAATGATAATGAAACCACCCCAAGGGAAACACGCGTTTTAGAATTAATCAAAGCTAATCCGAGAATCAGTATTGATGAATTGGCAAGTAGAATTGGTGTTTCGCCACGAACTATTGATAGCGTCATAGCTTTTTTGAGTAAAGAAAACAAGATTAAAAGAATTAATGGTAAAAGATTCGGGCATTGGGAGATCTTATAATTATTCTGGTTTTTTAATTTACTTTAATTGTACATAATATTGTACATATGTACTTGATAGCGTACATTTCTATGTTATAATGTGAGCAGGAGGAAATACTTATGGCAGTTACTAATATATCTGTGCTTAGAAAAAATCTCTTCAGTTCTATCGATAATGTCATTGAGTACAATGACTCTATTACTGTGAGTACAAAGAATGGAAATGCAGTTATTATCTCTGAAGCTGAATATAATGCAATGCTTGAAACTATTTTTTTAGTTTCACAAAAAGGATTGGTTGAAAGAATTAAAAAAGGAGAAAAAGAAGATATTTCTTCTATGTCAACTTATAACCCTAACGAAGAATGGTAACTATGTGGATAATTAAGTTCACAAAAAACGCTGAAAAAGATAAAAAACTTTTAAAAAACGCAGGGTTAGAAGAGAAGACTAAAAAACTATTAAATTTAATTTCGAATAATCCATTTCAAATACCACCTAGTTACGAAAAGCTAGTTGGTGATCTTGAAGGATATTATTCTAGAAGAATCAATCTACAACATAGACTTGTCTATAAAGTTTATAAGGAAATAAACACTGTTGTAATTCACTCAATGTGGTCACATTACGGAGATAATTAGGAGAGAAAATCTCCTTTTTCTTTTCATTTGTTGATTTACGAGCGTTGTAAATATAGAATTATCACAAATAAAAACGATATGAGAAAACAACGCTTTGAATGGTCATTTGTAGTACTAGGTTTAGTTTTAACAATCTATGGAGGATATTCTTTAATTTATAACTATGCAAATGATAAGGATATACCTGGTTTAGGCATAGCCTTCCTCATTGTTGGTGTAGCTTTGTTGCTACTTTATTTTGCTTTGTTTGCTATTTCTTGGTTTCAAAAGAAAAGAATAGTACCGAATCAAGAGCAACTTTCTGAGCAACCTCCAATGGAAGAAACAACAACTGAAGAAGTGGAAAAGCCTATAGAAGAAGAAACTGTTGAAGAGGAAATAACTGAAAATTCAAAGGATGATTATGATTCTTCGTATGAAAAATATACCCCTAGAGAAAGAATAGCTTATCAAAGAAATAAAAGCATTTATCATTCCGATGATGGTTCCGGATACGTTAAAAAGGTTGGTTATGGTTCAGTTTTAAGAATAGAAAATAATAGGATTTTAGATATGAGAACTAATACTTACTATTCAATTGAAGGAAATATTGTTAGTGAGTTAGGTAGTGGGTCTGTATTTGAAATATCCGGAAATAGAATAAAGTCTACATTCGGCGGTTACTTATATGAAATCTCAGGAAATAATGTCAATAAAGTCTACGGAGGCTTCTATGCTTCTTTTAACGGTAATTATCTTCAAACTAATGACCTTGAATACGTATATGAGATTTCTTGCAGTCTTAATTCTAAGCAAAGGCTTGTAGTAGTAGCACTTCTTTTTGGCTGTTATTAAAAGTATTGTAAGAAAGGTAGGCAAATTATAATGGAAAATTGTAATAAAGAGAGTAAATTACACACGTATATACCTACATTTAATGATTTATGGTTCCGTCAGCGTATGCTTTCTGATAAAGAAACCATGTCATATAACGATCGTTGGGGTGGCACTATTGATTGGCCTGAAGAGGACTGGAAAGATTGGCATGATTGGTGGATTTTAAATAACGAAAATAAAAGATACTATCGTTATATAGCCACTGAGGATAATGTATTTGTTGGTGAAATTGCTTATCACTATAGCAAAGATTATAAAGGCTATATGGCCAATATCATCATATATGCAAAGTATAGAAAACAAGGATATGGCTTAAAAGCGTTAGAGATTCTATGCGAAGAAGCTAAAAAGAATGGCATTCCATATTTATACGATGATATTGCTATAGATAATCCAGGTATTTCTATTTTCTTGAAATTAGGTTTTAAAGAAGTAGATAGAAATAGTGAAATTATTTTATTAAAGAAAGATTTATAGATTATATTATACCTACTGGACAATAATAGTATAATTTACCCATGAGTTTTTTGTATTTAGTTACTATAGGGCTTTTGATTTTATTGTTTATAGGAATGCTTCCTTTGATGAAGTGTTTTAAAAACATAAAAATTACCAATGTTGTTTTTGTTAGTGTTATTTTCGTTTGCTATTTAATAATGATAATTCTTGGATACATACATAATGGTTTGTATGATTGGAATTTCCATATTTTATTACCTACTGCAAATGTTAGTCCTTTTATGTTCTTTGCAACTCCTTTGTATCTTATTCTTCCAAAGGATATAAGAAAATATTTTGGAACATTAATCGCTATTTTGTTGATCGGCATGATTTTATCACCTGTACTTACTTGTGCAAATTTCTTCCGTATTGGTTATAAATTTCATCCACGTTTTATTATCGATTACTTTATTCATATCGTTCTTGCTTTATTTGGCGTATATCTTGTTCAATCGGGTCAAGTTGAACTTAATAAGAAGAACTGTTTAATTGCAGTAGGAATCATTTATGGAGTCTGCTTCATAATGATAATTTTAAACTTAATATTTGATACTTCGTTCTTCGGTCTCTCTTTAAGAGGAAAGCACAGTATTTATAACATGGTATTAGTCAGTAACTCCTTCTTATCTGCTCTTATTTACTTTGTAGGATTGGCGACTGTTCTAACTATTAGTTTTGTTATACAAAAATTATTATTAAGAGTCTTGAAAAAAGAAGATAAATCTAATTTAATATACGAAAATAAAGAAAACGAAAAGGTAAAAGATTGATCACGCTAGAAAAAAACATAACGAGAATATCTAAATTGCTCCACATTATTGCAAAATTGTAGTTTTGTAACAATTCTTATGATTGTTTTTACGACTACTTCATCTATTATTTCGCTTTTCGTTGAAAGTGTAGAACTTTGTGATAGTGTATTAAAATACTTACAATCACAAGGTTCTTTATCAATGTTCGGATACTTTGGTTTAGAGGAGTCTAGCGATTATACGACAATAGTTATAGTAGGCACTACTTTCCATTTTGTTATGAACTTTGTCATCATGCTTTACGCACTTGTCTTTACTAGAATTCTTAAAAAGGTAAGTAAAGGCGAACAACCATACACCAAACAAAACGCAAAGAAATTACTTATTATGTCAATAGTGGCTTTATTGTTTATTGCAATGAACCTTATTTTATCTCTTGCATTATTCCTTGTTGGCATATTTATATCTAACTTATTTAAGTACGCTACTTATTTAAATGAGAAGAGTCAACAAACCCAACATATTCAAGAATCTATGATTATTTCAATGGCTGAAGTTGTTGAAAATAAAAGTGATCAAACAGGCCAACATGTTAAAAGAGTAGTGGAATATTCTAAGGTATTAGCAATGCAACTTGGCTTTACTGAAGAACAAGCAGATGTAATTAAAATGGCATCTATGATGCATTAACTAGTAAAAGAACTTATAAAGATGCTTGGGATTCTAAACAAGCATATGATGAAATTGTTAAAAAATAGTGGAACTCAATTTGATAAGTCTGTAGTTAAAACATTTTAGATGCTTATGACAAAATAGATGAAATTAGAGAAAAGTTTGCAGATGCTCAGCCTCAAGTTCCTGCACCTGCTGAAACATAAAACTTATTTGGACTAAGACTTTAAAGAACATTTTGGTCCTTTTTTGTTAAATTTGGTATATAAAATAATAAAAACGTCATTTTTATAGTAAAATATAAAGCAAGATGATATTCGGAAATAGAGACGATAAGGAAAAAGTATATTTAGATGCACTCAAAACCGCTAACACCTATAATCTTAAAGTATTAGCTGTAATGGTGCTTTTAAGCATACTAGCTTTAGTGCTAGATGAAATAGGTGTTTTTGCTACGCCTAAAACTATAATGCTTATTGCTTCTTTTGTTTCTGTTGGGGTATTCCTTGTTCCAATTATTATTTACTTTGTTCACGATAAATTGTTAAAAAAAGAAAATCCTATTATTGAGACAAATCTATTAAAAATAATAATCATATTTGCTTCTTTTTTAGGTGTTACTTGCATAATTGTTACATTGGCTTTCCATGTTCTTTTAGGTATAGGAATTCCTATGTTAATGGCGGCTCAATATAGGAGTAATAAAAAACTAATAACTGCAGTATTTATTGCGTCTATGATATTAGTTCCAATTAGTGTATATGGAACGTATTTCTTTGGAACTATAGACCGCAATATCTTAAAGATTGCAACTGAAGATATAGATAAATATTCAACTTTCGCTCAAAGATTAGAATTAGCAACTTCAAAGAGAATGTTTGAGCTTTTCACTCATTATGTTATTCCTCGTGCATTATGTGTTGTCGCTATGGAGGTATTAGTTATTGGAATCATTAACCGCAACAAGTTAATGCTAGAAAAACAAGGCGAACTCTCTGAAAAAGTTCAAAGTGAGATGCAACACACTAGTGAGATTCAATTAAATATTATTGAAGACTTAGCAGCGGTTGTTGAAACTAGAGACTGTGAGACTGGTGAACATATTGCAAGAACTAAACGATATGTGAATATGATTGCTAACATCTTAAAAGAACATGATAAATATAAAGATGTACTAGATGAAAAGACAATAGATCAATACACTGAAGCTGCTCCTTTGCATGACGTTGGTAAGATTGCTATTAGTGATACTATTTTGCTTAAACCAGGCAAATTAACTCCTGAAGAGTATGAACAAATGAAAGTCCACACAACTAAAGGTGGAGAGATGATATATAAGATATTTAAAAATCTTAAAGATGAAGCATTTATAAAACACGCTCATGATATTGCTTTATATCATCATGAAAAATGGGATGGGACAGGTTATCCTGAAGGAATTAAGGGAGAAGAGATTCCTCTTAGTGCTAGGATTATGGCTATCGCTGATGTTTATGATGCCTTAGTGTCTAAAAGAGTATATAAAGATGCAATGGACCCAAATGATGCATTTGATATTTTGGAAAAAGATGCGGGAAGTCATTTCGACCCTAATATAATTGAAATAATTAAAGAATATAGAAAAGATTTTGTTGATAGTGTGAAGTAATTAATATTCTACTGTTAGTTGATTTTTGCTTGTTTTTATTAACTCAACCAGCGGTATGTATATTATTCATTCATTTCAATATAAAGTTTTAAGCGAAGGAGGTAAGAAACATGTTGGATTTAGAAAAAATCGGCTCATTCATTCAAGAACGTAGAAAGTTAAAAGGATTAACTCAATTAGAATTAGCTAATGCGTTACACGTGACTGATAGAGCCATATCTAAATGGGAATGTGGTAGAAGTATGCCAGATTCATCCATTATGTTAGATCTTTGCAAAGTGCTGGAAATTAGTGTCAATGAATTATTGACCGGGGAGGTTTTAGAAATGAATGATTATAGTAAACAAGCAGAAATGAATTTATTAGAAGCAGTAAAGAATAAAGAAGAATCAGATAGAATGCTTCTTAGAATGGAAATCTTGATTGGAATTATTGCGATTATTATTGGTATCACACCAATCTTTGTAGCAGCTTTTGTTAATAGTTTAGAAACTTGGCAAAGAGTGTTATTAATTGTTGGAGGATTTTTATTGTTTATTCCTTTAATTCTAGTAGCAGTAAGAATTGAGCAAAAAGCAGGATATTATGAATGTCCTCACTGTCACCATAGATATGTGCCAACATTTAGACAAGCTCTATTTGCACCACATATGGGAAGATCAAGAAGAATGAAATGTCCACACTGCGGTCAAAAATCCTATCAGAAAAAAGTAATTACAAGAAGCAAATAACTTTAATAAATTCTAACGGTCACCCATGTGGTGACTTTTTTTATAGCATAAAAAAATATTATATTGTTATAATTGGTTTAATAGATTTTGTAGTGGGGGGTTTATGGATAATAAAAAAGAAGACTTAGAAGTCCTTTATAAAGTTGTTAAAAGTTATTTGGATAAAGTAGATTTTTCTTTATTATGGAAAGGTTTTAAGCCACTAAGATTTGCTTTATACAATAACGACATCGTGTATTTTGATGGGGAATATGTTAAAAAGACTTCAGAATTTATAGCAAATACTGCGATTGACTATAATGGTGAAATGATTGGCATTTGGAACGTTATGGAAGATATAGATCCAATTGTGTTAGCGTCCAAAATGATTCATGAGATGTTCCACGGATTTCAAAGATTGAATAACGAAACTAGATTTCCTGATGAAATAGACGCTTTATATAAGTATCAATATTGTGACGAAAATTTATCAATCAAACTTGAAGAAAATAAATTATTAGTAAAGCTTTTAGATAATTATAATGCTAAAGACTTTAATAGATTTTTAGGGCTTAGAAAGTATAGAGCTGAAAAATTTGATTATGAATACAAATATGAATCATTGATAGAACAAATTGAAGGTAGTGCGAATAATGTTGAACTTAATGCTTTAAAACAATTATCTAATGATTTGTATTTAAAGAAACTTGACTCCTTAAAAAATAGCATTGTTCAGAAGTGCAATTTTTTACCTATAAGAGTACTTTGCTACGATATTGGCGCAATATTATTAGAAGTTTTAAAGAAAAATAATATTACTTTCAATGATGGGTTTTCTAAAGACTCTTTCTCAATGGAATTAATTCAAGATTCTACGCCAATAAAAGAAGATGTTAGATTATCATTTAAAGATGACATTAAAAAGTATTTTGATAAGGCAGAAATGATTATTAATAACGCCATAAGAAATAATGATGTTGTTGTAGAAGGTAATTATAATATTTTAGGAGTAAATGTATATAACGCAATATTTTATAAAGGCTATATCATATCCATTTATTTCTTAATGTATGGTAATCAAGAAGCTCCAAATATTGAGTATGGTAATTTTGTCATCGAAACAAAAAGTGATAAGGTTTTAACAAAAGTATATAGGTATTAAGAGAATGAAATACAAAGAATTAAAAGAGTTATTGTTAAACAACGGAGATAAGAAATTTTCCGAGTTTTCTAAAACTTTATCTAATAGTGATTACAACGTAATAGGGGTTAAAAATCCTATATTACGACAAATAATTAAAGACCACGTTAAAGACAATGAACTTAAAACTGAAGAATTTGGTTTGGGTGAATATTTAGAAATTGATTTCATTTATTTTGGCTTATCTTTATCTAGACTTAAAAATGTTGAAGATCAACTAGAGTTTTTAAAAAAGAATATAAGATATGCAAAGTCATGGGCTATTACTGATACTGTTTCAACTTATATTAAGAAACATGACTTTGCTAAATATTATGATTTTTTCAAGAGTATGCATAACACAAAGCATACTTATGAAAGACGTATGGCGTATATCCTAGGTCTTAAACATTATAAAAACGAACAAATTCTTAAAGTTTTGGATTGCATTAATATAAATGAAGAATATATGGTTATGATGGCGGAAGCGTGGTTATTAGCGACTATTGCTATTTCCTATCCTAATGGAATATATGAATTCTTAACAAATTGTAAGGATACCTCATTAAAAAGAAAGACTATATCTAAAATAAAAGAATCTTTTAGAATTGATGCAAATACTAAAGATAAATTTGTTTCATTAAGAGATTAATTTCCTCCTTTATTATCGTAAAATTGTCATTTTTGTTAAGAAGTACAAAATATAAAAATACTAACAAGGAGACAAAAAAATTATGAGAACAATAGGAAATATTCTTTGGTTTATTTTTATTGGATTATGGGAAGCAATTGGCTATTTCTTTGCAGGTTTAATTTGGTGCATTACAATTATTGGAATTCCATTTGGATTACAAGCGTTTAAATTCGCTAAATTAGTTATTGCTCCATTTGGAAAGACTGTTGATTCTAAATTTGATGCTCACCCAATCGCAAATATCATTTGGGCTGTATTTGGTGGCTTTGTATTGGCACTTGGATTCTTATTTGTAGGAATTATTCTTTGCATTACAATTATTGGCATTCCAGTTGGGAAACAAGCATTCAAATTCGCTAAATTGAGCATTATGCCATTTGGCGCTGAAGTTCACTAATTAGAAAGTAACTAAAAATAAGGGCAATTTTGCCCTTTTTTGTTTATTAAACAATATTTTTTGTGTTAACTTAAATATAGTATTGTAGAAATAAAGGGGTAGACCATATGAAAAAAGCATTTAAATTTTTACCTTTTGCAGTTGTACTTCCTGCTATTTTAGGAATTACCACTCATCAAAATATTAAACAAGCATTTGCTGCTAGTGGAATGTATGAAGAAAGCAAATTGCCAACAACAATTGATTTAAATGATTATACAGATGCTGAAATTCGTAATTATTATGCCGATTTAAATAGCAAGTCTGAGGATGATAGAAAAGGTCAAAATCTTTTGAAGAGCTTAAAGCCTATCTTAATGAAGGACCAAAAATACTACAGTTATGATAAATCAGGCGACAATTATATTTGGAAGATTTATGAAATCTCTGATAGAGATTGGGCGAAATCACCTGCTAGCTCAACTACTTATGGTACATATGATTCGGCAACCAACACAATCTCTAATTATCAATATGGTTCGTCATCTAGTGAGAGTAAGAATAATCCATATGTTCATGCTTTATATGTAGATAGAAGCCAAGATAATCCTAAAACTGCTTGGACTGCACATACTCCAAGAAAGAATCCTGCTTGTATAGAAAGAGAACATATTTGGCCAAAATCTCATGGATTTGATGCTGATGAGGTTCCTGGAGCACGTGGCGATTTAATTCACCTATGGGCTGCTGATGGTGGTGCAAATGGTATACATTCAAACTACTTCTATGGATATGTTGACCAAGCTAAGAAAGAAAAAGATTCACGAGATGATTATTCTTGGACAGGTGCAAATTTTTTAGGACCTTCTAAAACTTATCCAGAATTAACTGGAAAAGTATTTGAGCCACAGGATTGTGATAAAGGCGATATTGCAAGAGCGTGTTTCTACATGGTTGCTAGATATAACAATCTTGCTGGTGATGACAACGATATTAATAGTGCCAACCCAAACCTTTGTTTAACTGATGATGTAACTAAGAGTGAAGAAGTTGGAACATCAACCAAAGATAGAGCATACGCATTAGGCGTTATGAAGGATCTTCTTGAATGGAACGAATTAGATCCTGTTGATGACTATGAAATCCACCGTAACAATCTTTTACATAGAAACTATACAAATAATAGAAATCCATTTATCGACTACCCAGAATGGGCAAATATCATTTGGGGCGATGTAGCTAAAGCAGCTAATCCTGCAACTGATCCATTAAATGGTGGTAATCCAAATGCTATTTCTGATTTTGTTGTTAATGATGTTAACTATGGTACAGAAGTAAATCCTACAGCAACCGCTATAACAGGTGATGTAAGTTTTGGATATTCAAGAAGTGAGAATGGACCATTTAGCCCTGAAAAGCCTACTGAAGCTGGTGTTTGGTATGTACAAGCAACGTCAATTGCTGATGGTGACTATAGTGCTGATGCTGCAGTCAAATCATTCAGAATTATTGGCACTCCTAATACTATTACATTTGATTTCCCTACAGAATTCAAAGAAGGTGAAACTATTGCTCCTACAGCAACTGCTGTTAAAGGAGATGTTAAATTCGAGTATTCCGAAAGTAAAGATGGACCATTCACTGATAAAGTGCCTACTGAGCCAGGAACTTACTATATTAGAGCTACATCTATCAATAGTGGAGAATATGAATCTCAAACAGACATTAAAGAGTTTAAGATTGCAGCAGTTAGCTTCATTGATAAACTTGCAGCTAAACTTGGAGTTAAACCAATTGTAATTATTATTGGCGGTGCAGTTCTTCTCTTAATTATTATTGTTATTGCTATTATTGTTTTCTCTAAGATGAAAAAATCTAAGAAAAAGAAAATTGGTAAGAAAGTCGCTAAAGAACTAGGTTTACCTATTCCTAAAACTAGTTCATCTAGTAACAGTGGGGCAAAGAAATCAAGTTCTTCAAGTTCTAAAAAATCGACAAGTGCATCAAAGAGCACAAAAAAGAAGTAAAAAAATTCCAAAATGAAAAATGCTGATTAAATCGGCATTTTTTTATTTATCTTTTTTATCTACTAAATTTACTTAAAGCATAGCAGTTGATTTTTCAAAAATTTTTATCGATAATAATAGACAATTTATAGGGGGGTTATAGTAATGTTTTTATTAGTATGTAAAAAAACGTCTATATTTTTTACTTAGTTTTAAATTGTTTTGTGACTTTAAATAGTTAATTAAATGAATATATTCAACAAGACATATTTAAAAGGAGGTAAATTATGTTAGCTGAATTATTATTATGCGGTGTAGCCTCAATGGATGTAGGTTTAAAAACTGCTATAAATGAAAATAAATTTATAATGAAGGAGCCATCTATTAATGAAATGATTATGAATGATGGCGTTTCTCAAAAAAAATTAATGAATGTACAGTCGTCTATAGAAATTGATGGTTGGTACTCAAATAATGAAAATTATTGGGTGAAAAGAAATGGATTTAATGAAAATGATAATTATCAAAACTCTAATCCATTTGGTGCTCAATTGGTTTCACCAAGTTTTGAAATTCAAACAAATTTTCAAAATTGTTATGGATATATAGCTGAAATCAGTGGAACATTTTTTGAATATGATGTTGACTATTATTGTTTTGAAGTTTATGGTGACGCAAATTTCAATCTTTCTTTCGATGGACCAACTGGTAAGGAACTAAAAATATATCAGTTCAAATCAAAAACTGGAAAATATGAGTATTTCGATGAACATTATGACGATTGTTCGAATATACAAACAAAATTAGATGCTGGTACATATTGTATCTGCCTGCTAGGGAATCGCAGTTATAATAATGATGGTTATAGTATCAACTTAAAAGTTTCATATATCACAAATGACGAAAATATTTCAATTGGAAATGTTGAATCTTCTTATGGAATAAATGCTGTGAACTGGGTATCCGATTATAATCCTTTAGATAAAGAAGGCTTTTCCAAAACCGGGGGAAGTGTATCGATAAGCCAAGATAAGTTAAATAATACAATAGAAGGTAAACTTCTCAATTATGATAAAGTTCTTCAATCATCTCTTTATATGTGGGGAATTAATACACATAAACTTGCTCTTCAATATATAGAAGATCTTCTTTTTGAACTTGATGATGACATTGCAGAATTAGAAGACCAGCAAGTAGCTTTTGAACTTCAAGCAATAGAAGCTGAAAAAACAGAAAAATGGGTAAAATTTGGCATAAATGCATTGCTTATTGTTGCGGGAGTAGGTGCAACATTTGGTGCTCTTGCATGTCCAATAGCAACCGTTGGAGTAGGAGCGGCTATTGCTGCTGTTGATACTGGCGCTGTAGCTAGTTTCGGCTTAATAACTGTTAACTTCAGCTTACTTGTTTTTGATTTTTTTGATAATATAGACTCGTCATCAGCAGGGGATTTTTATCGTTCTTTGATACCTGAAAATGAAATAATGGAAGCAAAGACTTTTAAACAATATTTAACTGATTTAAAAAACAATTTAACGACAGTTAAACAATTAGATGAACAATACCCAGAAAACAGAAATGTCGTAAACGTTAGATCATATTATGACCTAGATTATGATAATGAAAAATCAGAACTCGTATATAAACACGTTTATGAGTTTGATCCAAACACTTTTATATACACTGAGCCTTTAATCAATGCTTATCCTGACGAAACATACATGAGGGGCAAATTCTATATGTTGAAGAATCTAGTGGATTTTCATGATGCTCAAAAACACATAATACATCAATATGAAGAAAGAGATATCACTATTGAAAATTGTTCAAGATTAGATCCCGATGAGCATCGTCCAGATGAATTGAATGAAGGAGTTCCAAGATGGTGGTATTTTACAGCTTCTGAGACAGGAACTTACTGTATTGATTCCGGTTCGAACGAAGAGAGACCTAATCAAGATGATATAGTTTGTGAAATATTTGATGAACCAGTTAACGGTAGAAGTACTGCAGGACTTGTTAATTCAGATTCTGGAACTGGTAATAAAGGCAATTTCAAAATGTACTATTATTTAGAAGCGGGCGAAAGAATTTTTATAAGAGTTAGAGGAAAAGATTGGGATAAAGCAAGACTTTTATATTCTATTGAGATCAAAAGAGTACAACTTGATGAATTCTCGAACTTTAATATTAATGGCGAGTATAAAGAAAACAACATCTCTTTTTATTCAGGAGCTATTTGTTGGAAACCGATTCGTTTTAAAGAAGCAGGATATAAACTTATTCAGTGTTTTACTAATGACTTTGAAGGTTCGATGTCTTTGTACAATTATAAAGGTGAGTTAGAAACTACAACGACTAATGTAAATGCAGGCTATGCAGGAAATGGATTTTTATCATTCTTTGCAAATAAAAATGAATACATGTTTTTAAAAGTAGTTTCGCCAATTAATGGACAGTCACAAAAAGATGATGTTAAATTAACATTCACTAATGTTGCCAGAAAATATTATAAAATTGACAACCTTTGTAGATTGGAGAATGGCGATTTAACCGATGGTTATCCAAATACTTTTGAATTAGAAATAGGTCAAGTAGCTTTAGGAATTTTTATTCCAGATTTGACCGCTCATTATCAATTTGATTCTTCTCAAAATTCTACAGAAAATGGAATTGCAGTTAATGTAGTTGATACTCATACAGGAGAAATAATTAATAAATTTAATACAACAGAAAATAATAAGGATGCAACGGTTGCTCAATTAGATGCAGGTCATGAATATTTAATAATGATTTCGTTTTTAGACTTTGTAGATCCTGTGGCAGATATAGATTTGTATGTTTCATATTATGTTACTGATTATTATGTTCTTCCAGAAACACCAAATCCGATTGCACTTGGAAATAGATATTATGAGAATAGAGTTTCATCACGCAAAGGACAGTATGCTGATTATTGGTATTCTTTTGCAAACGATGGTTATAGATTAATTCAATTATTTGGCGAGTATGACAATATAAATGTTGAACTATATGATATTAGAAACAACTTATTATTAAGCGATGATGGATCTAATCAAACATCCCGTACATGTTTTTTAAGTTGGAATTTTAAAGCAGATGAACCATATAGAATAAGAATTTTGAATAAAGGTAACTATTCAAGAACTTGTAAACTAACAATTACTCCAGTAGCCTCGGATTTCCCGACTTTTAATCACATGCCGGCTTATAGAAATAATGATGTGAATTCTTCTGTAACTGGCTTATTAAGCAATGGTGTTGGATATTTTACAGCTCCTTATACAGGTAGTTTTAGATTCCGTATGTATGATCAATATGATTATTATGCAGATACATTCTTATATGTAATTGATCCTTCATCGAATTCATATTTGGAATATGATGTCGACTATAATGATGATGGAGATGATGCAAGCAATGGATTTTTGGTTAAAAATTTAACGCAAGGAAAAACATACTTTATTGTTTTGTCAATGTATGATATGTCTAACCTTAATGATAATAGGTATTTATCGGTTAGAATCGATTATTTGGGACGTGTGCTTGGAAATGCTAATGAAAATGGAGGTTATGCAAATAGTGTAACGTTTGATCATAGTATCTTCAGTGCAACGTATAAACCTCATCAGACAGCATTAGTTCTTTTTGATATTACTTGCACCGACAGTTTAAAACCATCTGACTTAAAATTTGATATTGAATTTACTTCATATGGAGTCTCTGATCCTTGTACAAAAACTATTTCCGAAGAAGGTAATAGAAAAAAAGTTGTTGCTTACTTATATGAAGATGTTATTTATAGGGTTAGGATTAGTAGAATTGGTGGTACTTATTCGGGAGAATCATTAAAAATGTTTATTAGTTATACCACTCTCGAAAACGAAAAAGAAAGTATCGAGATAACCGGAACTTATAGTTATAGTAGATACTGGCATAAAGTCGATACTCTGTTTTCTACACAAATGAAAGAATATACTTTTACATTTGATAATGCCGGACCTAAAGTTTTTCAAACTTTTGGTAACAAAGATACTATTTTAGAGCTTTATAATTCAAGCGGTTCTTTACTAAAAAGAAATGATAACGATGGATATGGCAAAAATGCATTTATATGGTATGATGTTCAAGCAAACAGGCAGTATATATTAAAAGTAGGTTTAAAATACGCTGATGATGGTGGAGATGTAAATACAACAGTTACACCTATATTGAATGGACTTGGTACACTTACTTCATTCGATAATTTTTATAAACCAACATTTAGTGGTTCTTATTTTAATGAAAATGTTTATTTGGATTTGAATTGCTCAAGAGTGCTTGTTATTAAACCTCCTAAAGAAGGAAATTACAGATTCAGTTTATCTTTTAGGAGCGATAGTTCTTATCGTTATGTTTGGTTACAATTAAGCGATACATACGTAGCTACTGGTTATAATTCTCAAGATAGTTCTTCTGGAATGAAAAAGTTTACTACGTACCTAAACCCAAGCCACTATTATTATGCTGTTTGCTCAGCAAAATATTTTAAAACCCAATCAGGGTGGGCAACTCTAGAAATAACCAAGATTAGCTAACAATAAGTAAAACTGGTTTGTTAGCAGTTAAATTCGTAAATAAAGTTGCTTTCAATGTTTAAAAAAGATGTATCTATAAATCTAAAGTAGGGAATAAATACTATCTCTAGTGAAATGAGACCTTTTGTTTAAATTGCGAATTGGTCTCATTTTTAATTTGCTTATTTTAACTGAATGTTAACTATTAGATAAGAATATAAATTAGTTCTTAAATATTTAAAAATATTAGTTTTAAAAACGAAAAACAAAAGACACAAAATAATCAGATTATATAATTTTAAAGAGTATAATAACTTTCGGAGAGAAAATATATGAATAATATACCAAATGTAAAAGTAGGAATAGTTGCTGTTAGTAGAGACTGTTTCCCTATTGAATTATCAATTAAAAGAAGAAAAGCATTAGTAGAAGCTTATAAGAAAAAATATAACTTTACTGATATTTATGAATGTCCAGTATGTATATTTGAAAGTGAAACACAAATGGTGGAATCACTCGAAGATATTAAAAAGAATGGATGTAACGCATTATGCGTTTATTTAGGTAACTTCGGTCCTGAAATTTCAGAAACATTATTAGCTAAATATTTTGATGGACCTATTATGTTCTGCGCTGCTGAAGAAGAAAATATTGATGTTTTAAGTAGTGATAGAGGTGATGCATACTGTGGCATGCTCAATGCATCATATAACTTAAAACTTAGAAACGTTAAAGCATACATTCCTGAATCCCCAGTGGGAGACGCAGAAGAATGCGCTGATATGATTAAGGAATTTATTCCAATTGCTAGAGCAGTTATTGGTTTAAAGAACTTAAAGATTATTTCATTTGGTCCTAGACCACAAAACTTCATGGCGTGTAACGCTCCAATTAAACAACTATTCAATATGGATGTTGAAATTGAAGAGAATAGTGAACTTGATTTATTTGAATCATTCAAGAAACATGAAGGTGATCCAAGAATTGATGAAGTAGCTAAAGATATGACTAATGAATTAGGTACAGGTAATAAGATTCCTAGCATTTTGCCTAAATTAGCTCAATATGAACTTACTTTATTAGATTGGGTTGAATCTCATAAAGGATGTAAGAAATATGTCGCTATTGCGGGTAAATGCTGGCCAGCATTCCAAACTATGTTTGGCTTTGTTCCTTGCTATGTTAATTCAAGATTAACAGGTAGAGGTATTCCAGTTTCTTGTGAAGTTGATATTTATGGATGTTTAAGTGAATATATTGGAACATGTATCAGTGAATCTGCTGTTACATTGTTAGACATTAACAATACATTACCTAAAGAACTCTATAACAAAGATATTAAAGGTAAATATGATTATAACTTTAGAGATACATTCATGGGTTTCCACTGTGGTAATACTTGCTCAAGCTTGCTTTGTAATCCTACTATGAAATATCAAAAGATTATGGCGAGAAGTTTACCTGTAGAAGTCACTAATGGCACATTAGAAGGTGACATTAAACCTGGTGAAATTACTTTCTATAGATTACAATCTACTGCAGATAATCACTTATATGCATATGTTGCAGAAGGAGAAGTACTTAATGTACCTACTCATTCATTCGGTAGTATCGGTGTATTCGCAATCAAAGAAATGGGTAGATTCTATAGACATGTATTAATTGAAAATGGATTCCCTCATCATGGCGCGGTTGCATTTGGTCACTACGGAAAGACATTATTTGAAGTTTTCAAATATTTAGGCGCAGAAAAGGTTGATTACAACCAGCCTTCCACTCTACCATATAAGAGTGAAAATCCTTTTAAAAAGTAATTATTTACTTTATTTATTTTAAGAGACTATATGGTCTCTTTTTTAATGCAATTTTTTTGCAATATGTAATGAAACTTTATAAAATAAAAATAGTTATTTTAAGGAGACATAATATATGGCAAAGAAAGCAAATAACAAACAAATATTTTTCTTAGTTGCTGTTGTTTTAGGTATTGCAGCAATTTTGATGAATCTTTTACCATTCGTCAAGTATCACTTTGGTGGTGACACTAACTATCTTGAAGCAAATTTTAGCGGTTTCAATTGTATGTTTGGTGCAGAAGGTATTAAAGCTTCTTTAGTTACTGAACTTGGTAGTGTTTCTGGAGAAGCTGTTAAAACTGAATTAGTTGTTACAGTTTTAATTGGTGGAATTGTTATGGTTGTTGGTTTATTAGCAGCTTTACTGGTAAAGCTTGTTGATAAAAAGAAAGCATTTTTAATGAAGGTTGTTTCTGCTGCAGCATTTATTGCAGGTGCAGTTTTAGTTTTAGCTCTTACAAAAGCATCTTTCGTTTCCGCTAATGATATAGGTGAAACTGTCGCAAAAGACTACAGCTTAGGCATCGGTGCTATTTTAAGTGGTGTATTTTCAGCTTTAGCTGGTGTCGGAATTTTCTTAGCATAATAAATTTTTGAACAGATAACACTCTCATTATTCGTTGTTTTTGGTGAGAGGTACAAATTTATGAAAAACAACAAGATTAAAAGAATAAGCGCCAAGTTGTTTTTGGCGCCTTTAATTTTCCTTCTTGGAGCATGTGCTGGTGAAGGCTTTGACGCATGTGATGGTGGTTATTCATATGCTCCAAATGAATCTGGCATACCAATTTATGAAGATACTAATGATTATGAAGTAATTAAAGAAAATGCTTTTATTGATACTGCTACTAATAACAAATCAAGTTTCAGCTTATGTTCTTCTACTGCAGCTTATACAAATATTAGAAATATGATTTTAGAAAATGGATATCTTCCTAATAAAAACGCTGTAAATATTGAACAAATGTTAAATTATTTCACTTATTCATATTCACTTAATGAAGGGGAAACATTAGGAAT
Organism: Bacilli bacterium; assembly: GCA_024695405.1. Lineage (GTDB taxonomy): Bacteria > Bacillota_I > Bacilli_A > RFN20 > CAG-826 > RGIG9670. The sequence goes on along the minus strand of JAILIF010000095.1, from coordinate 8,585 downwards.
ATTTAACGAAGTAAGTGATTGCCCATGGAATAGTAATCATAAACTTGCATCTATTGCAGTTAAAGCAAAAGAGGCCAAAACTGTGGGTGGATCAATGAATGTTGTGTTCTTAATTGATGTTAGTGGTTCCATGTATGACCGTTTACCACTTGTTCAAAAATCATTTAATTATTTAATTAATAACTTGTCTGATAATGATAGGGTTTCAATTGTTACGTACGCTAATGGTGTTGATACTTTGTTAGATGGTGCAAGTGGCAAAGATAAGGAAAAAATAAAAAATAAAGTAGATTCATTAACCGCTAGTGGTGGAACTAACGGTTCGGGGGGTATTCAAAGAGCATATGAACTTGCTAGTAAGCATTTTATTGAAGGTGGTAACAATAGAGTTATTCTTGCTACTGATGGTGATTTCAATATCGGTATTAGTAATCAAAAAGATCTTGAAGATTTTATCTCAAGCAAAAGAGAAAGTGGTGTCTATCTTTCTGTTCTAGGTTATGGAATGGGCAATTATCATGATAGTACTGCAGAAACATTAGCTAGACATGGTAATGGCAATGCTTTCTATATTGATAACGAATCTGAAGCTAGAAAAATGTTTGCACAAGGATTATCTGCTGCATTTGAAGTAGTAGCTAAAGATACTAAAACATTAGTCACATTCGATAAAGATCAAGTTAATTCTTATAGATTACTTGGTTATGAAAATGCATTATTAACTGAAGAACAATTTAATGATGAAAAAGTTGACGCTGGTGAAGTTCTTTCTGGAGATGTTACAGTAGCAATGTATGAGATTGTTCTTGCTGAAGGCGCTAATTTAGATGGAGATTTATTCACTAGTGAAATTCACTATAAAGATCCTAAAACTAATGAAAATAAAGAAGTAAAAAATACTAATTCTGCTATAAGCAGTGATTCATCTGATGATTTTAAATTCCAAGCAATGGTAGTTGAGTATGGATTATTGCTTAGAAACTCAAAGTATAAAGGAAGCGCTACTTATGATCAAATTTTGGAAGACAGTGGCAGAATCAGTAAGCATTATTTCTATGATAATGATGATAGATCAACATTCATTAGATTAGTTGAAGCTACTAAAGCATTAGAAAAGGATCGTTACGTAGATTAATTAAGAATAAAAAAACAACAATTTTATGCATTGATTGTTGGAGCCGACCCAGGTGGTCGGTTTTTTTCATAAACTACTTTTTTAAAATAAAAAGTGTTTATTATAGGTGCCTAATTGTCTATAATTATTTTACTTATGAAAAACAATATAGAGAAAGCCAAATTATTAATCCTAATTACATTAGTGCTTGAAATTATAATCGTAGGTGTTTTCGTTGTTTTCTATTTAACTGGTTTGTTTGGTTTAAAAGAGAATCTATCTAATGAAATGGTTGTAGCGGGTTCTGGAATTTTAATGTTACTTAACTGTGTTACTATTTGGACTGTTGTCGCAATTATGTCTAACTTCAAACTTAGAAGTGATATTAAAACAAAAGACTTAATCAGTACTGACATTGAAGAAATTTATGATTTTGGTCAAATTGGTATGGTTGTAACTGATGATGAGAATAGAGTTATTTGGGTTAGCGAATTATTTCAATACCGTCATATTGATATTGTTGGTCAAGATATTCTTCAATGGAAGCCTCAGCTTGATGTCTTAATGACTAGTTTAGAAGAAGAAAAATACGCAAAAGTAGCGATTAACAATAGAACTTATGAAGTTCAAGTTATACGTGATAGCAATCTTTGGATATTTAAAGATATTACTGATTATCAAACAGCGTTCGATTATTCTAGACAAAACGCTATTGTCTTTGGAATTTTAAATATCGATAATTATGATTCTATTTCAATGGAAGATATCGTTAACGATACTGAAAATAGATTAAAAACTCTTATTCATAACTACTTTAAAGATTTCAATGTAGTCTTTAGAAAAATTAAAGAAGACTCATATTTCTTAATTTGTAACTTCTTGAATTATTCAAGAATGAAGAGCGATAACTTCTCACTTATTGATAAAGTTAGATCTGTAAGCGCTAGAGATACCAGCTTCTCATTATCAATTGGTTTTGCTTATGACTACCCTGATTTAGTTAAATTAAGTGATTATGCATTCGATGCACTTGATGTTGCTTTATCTCGTGGTGGGGACCAAGTTGTTGTTTTCCCTTATGGTAGACAAATCGAATTCTATGGTGGAAAAACTACATCAGTTGAAAAGACTAATAAAGTTAAGATACGTTCTTTATCTGACTCTTTCTTAACATTTATCAAAAACTCAAGCGAAGTTCTTGTTATGGGTCATAGCATGATGGATATGGATGCTTTTGGAGCTTGTTTAGGTGTTAAAGCTATTGCTGACCGTGTTGGTAAACCAGTTAAGATTGTATGTGATATGAAGTCTGTTGAAAGAAAGACCAGAAGTGCGATTATGTCTTCTTTTAACAAGAATGAAATTCAAGATTTATTTGTAGATCCAATTAAAGCTCAAGATATGATTAAGCAAACAACATTGCTGATTGTTGTTGATGTTCACGTACCATCTATGACCATGGCACCTGAATTAATTGATAAGTCAATGAATACAATGGTCATTGACCACCATAGAAGAGGAAAGGATTATATTGAATCTACAGTCTTCTCACATATTGACTCCAGTGCTTCTTCTTGTTGTGAAATTATCTCTGAATTCATTAAATACTGTTCTATTAACCCTGTTGTTAATCTTCAACCTATATATGCTACATTTATGTTAAGCGGTATCTTCTTAGATTCTACCTATTTCAAGAGTCAAACAACTGGTTTAAGAACATTTGAAGCTGCTGCTACTTTAAAAGATTATGATGCAGATAACGCTATGGCGGACGACTTCCTTAAGGATGATATTGAAGAACATAGAGAAATTAATGAATTTGTTGATTCGTTCAAGATGCCATTTAAAGGTATCGCTATTCTTACACCTAAAGAAGATAGGCTATATGATTCTGCAACAATTGCAAAAGCATGTAATGAAGTATTGTCTTTAAAAGGTACTCATGCAGCGTTTGCAATTGCAAGAATATCTAGTAAGGAAATTAAAGTATCCGCTAGAAGTGATGGAAGTGTTAATGTTCAACTTCTTTCAGAGAAGATGGGTGGAGGTGGCTCATTTGAAAGAGCTGCTGTTGTATTTGAAAATATCTCACTTCAAGAAGCTTTTGATAATGTTGTAGATGCTATTAGAAAGAACCTTGATGCTGCTCAAATTACAGATAAGGAAAAGAAAGGAAACCAAGAATAATTATGAAAATTATTTTATTAGCTGATGTTAAAAAAGTCGGGAAAAAAGATCAAATTATAGAAGTCAGTGACGGATACGCCAAGAATTTTCTTATCGCTAAAAAATTAGCAGTTCCAGTTACTGCAACTAGTAAAGCAGTCTTACAAAAGCAACAAGACGATGAAGCTGCTAGACAAGCAAAATTAAAACAAGAAGCATTAGAACTTGCTACAAAACTTAAAGGTATTACTTTAGAATTTGCAGTTCAAAGTGGTAAAGAAGGAAAAATGTTTGGAAACATTTCATTAAAGCAAGTCGCAGATGAATTAGAAGCTAAGCATAGAATCGTTATCGATAAAAGAAAATTTGTTGATAAAGGTTCTTTAGATTTCCTTGGATATCATCATCCAAAAATCGAATTATATAAGGGCGTTATCGGAGAAGTTAACGTACACATAGTAAGCAAAGGAGAGTAGTATGCCGGTAAAAAAGAATTCATCTGACTTACCATATAACTCCGTTGCAGAAAAAGCTGTTTTAGGATCAGCGATGGTTTCAAACAGTGCTCTTTTTAATGTTCTTTCAGCGTTAGAAGAAAGCGACTTCTTTGAAGCTAAACACCAAGTTATCTATAGAGCAATTAAATCGTTATTTGATAGAAGCATTAGAGCGGATGTTTTAACGGTCGCTGAAGATCTTAATAACATGAAGGAATTAGAGATTGCTGGTGGAGTTAATTATTTACAAGCATGTACTGAATCAGTTGTCGCGATAAGTGCTCTTGATTCTTATATCGATATTGTTTTAAACCAATCAGTACTTCGTAAACTTATTCTATGTGTTAGAAACATTAATGATGAATATCTTAGTGAAGACATTGAATCTGTTAATGACTTCATCTTAAAGAGTGAGGAAAAAATCAAAGAAGCTGTTTCTAAAAGAAAAGTTGATACATTTAAGAAAAGTAAAACTGTTGCGGAGGTTATTGAAAAAGAAATCAATTCTCCTCATGAAACAGGTAGTAACATGGTAGGCATCCCTTCTGGATATCCTAAGTTAGACCAAATTACACAAGGCTTCCAAAAAGGTGGAATGTATATTGTTGCAGCTAGACCTAACGTAGGTAAAACTGCTTTAGCCCTTAATTTTGCTTTTAACGCTGCAAAAGACTATCATGTACCAGTTGCTATTTTCTCTTTAGAAATGGACGCTGAACTATTAATCAAACGTTTAATTGGTGTCTCTTCTAACGTTAGTTTAACTAATATTTCATCTGGTAATATCTTTGGTAGTGATAAGATGAAAGTCTCTAAAGCTATTAAAGAAATCTCTGATTGTGAAATCTACATTGATGATTCAAGTAACTTAAAGTTAATGGATATTGTCGCTAAAAGTAGAAAGCTACAAACATCAGTTCCTAATTTAGGAATGATTATTATTGACTACTTAGGTCTTGTTCAAACAACACAAAATGGTAAAAACCCTGATTCTAGACAAGAAGAAGTTAGAAAGATTTCTCTTGCTTTAAAAGGTTTAGCTAGAGAATTAAAGATTCCTGTATTAGTTGTTTCACAGTTGTCTCGTGATGTTGAAAAACGTGGTGAAAATAAACGTCCTATGCTTTCTGACTTAAGAGATTCTGGTAACATCGAACAAGATGCTGATTTAGTTATGCTTTTATATCGTGAAGACTATTATAAAGGTCAAAAAGGTGGCGCTACTGGTGGCACCAAAAAGATTAAAGATATGACTGACAGTGAAAAATTTGAAGTCATTAAGAGTATGAACCCTAAAAACGAAAATGATCCAACCGCTAATATTTCATATGTTGAAATTAACGTAGCAAAGAACCGTAATGGTTCAACTGGCCAAACTGGATTATTCTTCTACAGAAACTTTGGGCGTTTTGATTCTCCAAGTGAAGAATGGGAAAGACAAATTAGAGAACTAAACGACGAAATGAATGCGAATAAATAATGTATTTTCATAATATTGCATCTGGTAGTAAAGGAAACGCTACAATAGTTGTTTCAAATAAAACTGTAATACTCATTGATATGGGTATTTCTTTTGTCTCCTTACAAGAGGGTATGAAAGAGATTAACATTTCTCCTAGTGAGATAGACGCTGCTATATTTACTCATGACCATAGTGATCATTATAGAGGACTTAAATTCCTTAAAACTAAGAAATGTTATGCATTAGAAGGAACACTGCCTTCTTTATGTAAAGTAGTGGAATTATATAAACCTTTCACCATTAAAGACATAACAGTAACCCCACTTAAAACTAGCCATGATGCTACTAATCCATGTGGGTATATGTTAGAAGATGGAAAAGAAAAACTAGTATATATAACTGACACTGGTATGTTTGTTGATGAGAACTTAAAATACTGTAAGAATCCTGATTACTTAGTTATTGAAAGCAATCACGACATTTCTATGGAACTCAAAACAAATAGACCACAAGTATTAAAGGAAAGAGTATTAAGCGATCATGGACACTTATGCAACGAAGATAGTGCATACGCTTCATTAGATATTATGGGTCCAAACACAAAAGAAATATATTTAGCTCACCTAAGTGAAGAAGCAAATACCCCAGAAACTGCATTAAAGGCGTATAGAGAGATTTTCTTAGACCATAACGTAGATTTAGACAAGATTAAAATTATCTGCCTTCAACAGAACGTTTCTACAACTGGAGGTCATTATGAAAATTAAGATATATGCGATAGGGAAGATTAAAGAACAATATCTTAAGCTTGGTATTGAAGAATATAAGAAAAGAATTTCAACGTACGCCTCTATAGAAATAATAGAAGTAGGGGATGAACCAGTAAAAGAAAACCCTTCTCAAGCAGAAATAGAAATTGTTAAAACTAAAGAATGCGATAAAGTCTTAAAACTTCTTAAACCAAGTGATTATTTGATTACTTTAGATTTAACAAAGAATCAACCTGACTCCATACAGTTCGCCTCTTTTTTGAAAAAGAGCTTAGAAAAGGGTGGTTCAACAATATCGTTTGTTATTGGTGGCAGTTATGGCTTATCAACTACTATAAAACAAAGAGCGAATGACACAATTTGCTTAAGCAATTTGACATTCTTGCATCAAATGACTAGATTAATATTGCTCGAACAGATTTATAGAGCGTTTAAGATAAATAATAATGAGGTATATCACAAATGATTGAATATGAAGAATTTGCTAATTTAACTAGATTAGAAGACAAGAATAATCCTTTCTGCGCTAAGTTTACGTATCCTACTGGTGAGACATTTTATATTGAACCAGTATTTTATACTCAACTGCACGGATTTAGAGATCATCACAAAAATTCATATTCGAAAATTCTAAAAAGAATAGAAGATATAGTTAAGAAAAATAAAAAAGTAGTATTCACAGGTAATTTTGAATTCCCTCAAACAGAAACTGATAAAGATTATATATTCTTAGAAATAACAGATGTAACTGATCCTTTACAAATATATGTTGAAGATAAATCACGTGGTAGTGATTACGGAGATTAATAAAAAATCCTTGGTTTATCGCCAAGGATTTTGTTTTCTTTAATCTTATTGTATAGGTCTCATTTCTTTCATTGTTAACCACATAGTTCTCATTGAGATTAATAAGACATACATCATAACCGCTTGCTTAGTGAAGATGAATCCTAATATCATTCCCAATAAGCCAGGACATAGTGATTCCCACCAGTTGATCTTTGTACATGTCCAGAATGTAAGATATCTATTTGGATTATTTTTTCCTCTAGACATTATGAAGATCATAAGAATCATGAAAACGTTAACACCAGCATAGATTCCTAAATAAATTAATGAGCCTAGCCACATATTTTTTGTTTTTGCAGTTTTATATGTAACATCAATGAATTCTTTCATCTTATCAACAGCTGCAACTCTATTATCTCTATTATTCTTGTCAAAACTTTCTCCGACAAAATATGCTTTTAAATCTTTACCTTCGTAGTCAAAACATTTTAAATCACTTATGAAAGGCATATTAGTCTTTTTAACAGATGTATTAGAAGCATATACATCGATATAGAAACCATTTTTAAAGAAGAAAATACTTGATGGTGTATATGATGTTTCTTCTAATCCTGCAACAGTAGTTGTGCCTAATTTATACTTGATAGTTTCTTTAGAATTAATAAATACGTTAATAGCATCTTCGGTAATTGCAGTTTCTGAATAATAAATTCTTAAATCATATTGGCCGCTTGTGACGCCACTAGTTGCAATATATCCACCAATTAAAGTAGTGTCTTCATTATAAGTACTATTTGGTGTATAAGAGATTGTTTTATCTGCATTATTGAAAGTTAATGCACCATCTAATTCAGACATAGCAATGCCGAATGTTTTATCCATGCCAAGGCCATATTCGTAATCTGTCATGAAAGAAGTGCCGTCAGTTGTTGCTGCAGAAACAAAAATTGGAAGGATAGGAAGCAATAATCCAAAAACAAACATTATTAATCCAATCCACCAAGGAGAGAACTTTGCTCCATCAATCGCCATTCCGTTATTTATTAAGGAGCCAAACACTCTTTTTACAGTTGCTTTCTTAGTACTTTCTGCCATATTTTTACCTCGAGCATTTATTCTACTAAATAATAATGGTTATTTTCAATAATTATTATTTGAGTCTCATTTTTATCTTGAGAATAACATATAAATATGAAACAATATTGGAGCATTAAGGGGTCGTCTTGGTTTCGACAGGGACGTACCGGGCTTTAACTGCAGCGGTTGGTAACCATAAACCAAAACAAAAATAACTGATAACAGTTATATGAGAGCTCCTAGAGCTCAATCTCTCTGCTTAGCTTAGTCTACCCGACGTTAGGGACCGGTCAAAGGATCGGACAGAGCATCTCTCAAGGTTCTATTCTTTCCACGCTTGAGTAAGGTGTCATACCAGAAAGATAGTCGTGTGCAGGAGGCATGCTAGTATACGATGAAATATAGTTTGTCTCGGATAGCAAGTGAGTCAATATACTAAAGCTATCTTAAATTCAAATATTGTCTAAGCTGTAGACGTTATTGAAAGGCCTTCTCTGGACAGGAGTTCAATTCTCCTCGGCTCCACCAATAGAAAAAATACCTTGTACAAAGTACTAGGTTTTCTTTCTTTATATTTATCCGAGCCGTTTAGCGTTAGTAGGCCGGATGTCAAAACTCCCCGATAGTCGGGGAGTCCAGTGAGACTTATAGTTTTGCGCAAAAAATAAGACCTCCATTATAATGGAAATGCGGTCCGTCAACTGCATTTA
>JAILIF010000094.1 GCA_024695405.1 Bacilli bacterium | reverse complement strand
TAAATGCAGTTGACGGACCGCATTTCCATTATAATGGAGGTCTTATTTTTTGCGCAAAACTATAAGTCTCACTGGACTCCCCGACTATCGGGGAGTTTTGACATCCGGCCTACTAACGCTAAACGGCTCGGATAAATATAAGAAAAACAGGCTTTTAATCGCCTGTTATTCAAACCTAATTATTTAAAATTATTCAGCTTTTGCTGGTTCAGCAGGTGCTTCAACTTTTGCAAGTCTAGCAGCTCTACGAGCAGCAGCTTCAGCAGCTCTATCATTTCCTTTAGCGAAGATAATTAATACGATAGATGCAGCAACAGCACCAGCAATTAAGCAAATATATCCTGGAGTAGAAAAGTCTCTTAATGAATTAACAGATTTTCCACCGAACTCGCCAACGAGTCCTAAAATAACAAATACTAGTCCAGTAAAACCTGCGATACCGCAAATTGTGTACCATACCATTTCGAATATAGAAACTTTTCTTTTCATAAATTTATCTCCTAGTTAGCTTTTGCTTCTTCAGCTGTTTTATCTACAGTTGCAAATTCTTTAGTAATGTTTGTGAAGCATGATTTCCATTCTGCTTCAATCTTAGCGACAGATTCACTTAATCTTCTATTGATATCTTCAAAGATATCTTTGAATGACCTATTATTGATTCTATCTCTTCTACCTTCAGTCATTTCAAGAACTTTGATTGTGTCATCAAGCATATCTAAAGATTCGTTATCAGTGAATTTGTTATGAGAACGTACTTCTCTCATAGTTTTAGTCATAACTGCTAATTCATTTTGAACAATGAAATTAGATTGAGGTGTTGGTTTACCTTGGCTTTCATTCATGACTTTATTGAATTCTGAGAATGATTTTTCATATTCTCTCATTGTTAACATGAAGAATACAATTCTGAACATTCTATCATCAAGAACTAATAATCTTCTTACTTCAGGATCTAATTCGTTCTTTTGAATTGCAACAACCATGTATTGTCCTAAAATATCTTTCATTGTTTCAACAGGTGCAACTACATCTGTTAAAAGTTTGCAGTTTTGAGCACTATCGACTCTAACTTGGTCACCTGCGATAGTAACAATTGAAGAAGTATCAGAATAATATTCATCAATATAATCTTGAATTTTTTTCTTTAATTCTTCACCTTTTTCGCCATTGTTTTTGATAAAATTACCAAAAGCATAGCCTTCTTTAATGCCATCAGTTAATACTTTTTTTCTAGCATTATATGCATCGATACTATGATCTCTTGGCATAGCCAATTCCATAGTATCTCTAATGTTGAGAGCATAGTTATATAACTCTACAATGTATTTAGATAATTGGGTCATTTGTTTTCTCCTTCCAAGACTAATTTGTCTAAATTGTGTACTCTAGAAATTACATTCTTAGCATATTTCTTTACACTCGAATAGGAATGTGCCATACAGTAACTATGTTCATAATACTCTTGGAACATAGTGATGTCATTTCCGGAATCACCTACAACATAGACATCTTCTTTTTTAAATCCTGTTTTTTCAACATAGAAATCTAAGGAATCAGATTTTGTACATCCTGCAGGAGACATTTCTATTATAATGTCTGTCCAAGAAAACTCAATATCTGGAAAACGTTCTCTTAATTTTTTATTCAATTCTTTTGCTACTTGGCTATTCTTTTTCTTAACCCCAAACAAAATTCTAGCCATAAATGTTCTACTATTCGCAAGTAAGTCTTCAAATACCTTGTTATCTACAACGTATTTTTCTTTGTACTTTCCTTGAAAGAAATACCAGAACTTATAAAAGAATCTTGTAAAAGCATTTAAATCTTTGTTTCCTCTCATACACATAGGTAAGTCTTCAGTGCAAATCATATAAGATAAAGTTTTATAATTTGCTTTAATTTCTTCGAGAACAGTTTTTAAATGGTTTTTATCAATGCAAACATCTCTAACTAGCTCGTCATTGATTCTAATTTGTGCGCCTAGATGGCAAACCATATCAACAGGTCTTTTAATCTCTTTGTTAAGCTTTTGCATAAAATCATTACTACGAGATGAAATCAAAACAACCTTATTGCCGGCATCAATCCATTTCCTAAGGAAAGCAACATTCTTCTTAGGAATTCTACGGGTTAGTCGTTTAGGGTAAAACAACGTTCCATCTAAGTCAACAGCTAATAATTTCGACATTGCTAAAATAGTATACACTCATAAAGTCAAAAAGAAAAGAGTGTTATACACTCCTTTCTAAAAGACTTATTTCAATAATTGCTTAATTTCATCTACCTTATCTAACTTTTCCCAAGGTAAATCAAGGTCAGGTCTACCAAAATGACCGTAATTAGTAAGTTTATGATATTTAAATGTTGGCTTTCTCATGGAGAACTGTTTAACAATCATTCCAGGTCTAGCGTCAAATACTTTATCAATAACTTCTAGAATTTTTTCATCACTATATTTAGCGGTTTTGAAAGTCTTGATTGATATTGATAATGGTTCAGCAACGCCAATGGCATAGCTTAATTGAACTCTTAGTCTTTTTGCTACTCCTGCTGCGACAAGATTTTTTGCCATATATCTAGCGTAGTAAGCTGCACTTCTATCAACTTTTGTAGGGTCTTTTCCAGAGAAAGCACCACCACCATGTTCAGCACTGCCACCATAAGTATCTACAATAATCTTTCTACCAGTAACACCTGTGTCTCCACTAGGTCCACCAATAACAAATCTTCCAGTAGGATTAATATAGACTTTAAAGTCTAAATTAAGGCCAAAACTTTTTGCGACTTTTTTCATAATGTTTTCGTGAACATATTTTTTGAATTCTTCAACGTTAACATCTTCATCATGTTGAATAGACATGAGAATAGTATCAATTCGTTTATTCTCTTTATCGGTGTAATCAATTGTGACTTGAGATTTCATATCAGGACGTGCACCTTTGAACACTCCTGCTTTTCTTTGATTTGTAGCTTCTCTAACTAATTTATGAGCGATTGAAATGGCTAAAGGCATATATCCTTCAGTTTCATCAGTTGCGTAGCCAAACATAATGCCTTGATCACCTGCTCCTACTTCTTCTGGTTTAATTTGACTTACACCCATAGAAATATCAGGTGATTGAGTCTTAACTTTTATATCAATTTTAGCAGTGTGATAATCAGTGCCTAATTCGGGTCTATCATAGCCAATGTCTTTTAAGACATCTCTAGCGATTTGTTCATAATCTACAACTGATTTACATGTAATTTCTCCGCCAATCAAAATATAGTTATCAGTAGCGAATACTTCGCATGCAACACGAGCGAATTCATCTACTGCTAAACATGCATCTAAAATAGCATCTGCAATTTGGTCACAGACTTTGTCTGGATGACCTTCACTAACAGATTCACTTGTGAATAAAATTTTCTTTCTTTCCATATTTGATACTCCAAAAAAATAAGCCTTCCCACAATTGTGGAAAGGCCAATATTCCTTTTTCCTACTTATCGCTCAAGGTTGTGGGACCCTGCTAGAGAAGAGCACTTACCTTATTAAGGAGTTGCTACTACGATATTTCATTCTCTATTTCGTAGTTCTTGATAAGCACAATAATTGTAATTATAAGATTTATGGTTTACAAGATTTCTTTTAAACCTTTTGCAAGTTGATCAGGACACGAAGTGTCACCTGTTCTACTACCACGGCATGGAATACCAGATAATTTATCAACTACATCTTTAGCTTTCATGCCAACAACTAATTGAGAAATACCTTTTGTATTACCTTGACAACCACCAAGAAATTGGCAAGAAGTAATAACTCCTTGATCATCATATTCTATAGTGATTTGTCTAGAACAAACACCTTGTGGTTGAATAACTTTTACTGCCATTATTTAACAATCTTTCCGTAAACAACGCCCGCACCATTACATGCGTTGGATTCATCTGTATCAATATGGCATGCTAATGCAAAGTCATCTCTAACTCTAACAACTACATCACCAAAGATTAAACTTCTTTCTGGTGTGCCCACTTCTAATTTAACAATTTCACCATTAGTAACACCAAATTCCTCAGCGTCTGCAGGTGTCATATGAATATGTCTTTTTGCAACGATAACACCTTCTGGAATTTCAACTTCACCAGCAGGGCCAACTAATTTGCATCCTGGAGTACCTGCAGTATTACCAGATTCTCTAATAACCGCTTTGACGCCTAATGTTCTAGCATCAGTAGCAGCTAATTCTACTTGATTAGCTTTTCTACATGGACCTAAGATAGAAACACCTTTGATTCTTGTCTCTGTCTTTTCGCTAGTAACTTTATTTACTTTATAACCGACTAAATCAACTCTTTGATTAGAAACGAATTGGCCAGGTTGAGATAACATAGCTCTTACTTCGAGTTGAGCGCCCTTGCCAAATAAAGCTTCTAATGTTTCTTGAGTAACGTGAACGTGTCTTGCACTTGTTTCAACTAAAATGTCTTTCATATAAATTCCTCTTTATAACGGAATAATAATAGCACAATTAATTTATATTATTCATTAATAATGAACTTTTTTATTTTTTTGTTTACTTATTGCATTTTAATAGGCAATAATTAAGGCGTTATGGAAGAAATTGAATTAAGACTTGAAGATAGAGTATTAAAAGCTATTAAAGAAAAGAACGCTGCTGAAATCAGAGAAATCTTTGAAACAGTTCCTAACATCGATATCGCGGAAGCTTTAGAAGGTGTTGATGATCCAGCTGCTCTTTTGTTTATCTTCAGAACGGTTTCTAATGACTACACTGCCAATTTCTTCGCCGAACTTCCAACAGAGCAACAAGAATTATTAATTAATGCATTCTCTGATAAACAACTTATTGAATTATTAGATAACTCATTCGCTGACGATATCGTTGATACTTTGGAAGAATTACCTGCTAACGTTGTATCACGTATTTTAAAAGTATGTCCTAAAGACATGCGTGCAGACGTTAATAAATTATTAAATTATAAGGATAGTACTGCTGGTAGCGTTATGACTACTGAGTATTTGTCTTTCTTAAATACCACTACTGTTAAAGAAACTATTAAAACTATTAGAGAAAAAGGTAGAGACGCAGAAACTGTCTACACTATCTTTGTTAGAGACTCTTCTAGAACTTTAGTAGGTACAGTTAACTTAGACGACTTAATCTTTGCTAAAGAAGATCAAACATTAGACGACATTATGGATCTCGACTTCGTTTGCTGTAATGTAAATGACGACCAAGAAGAAGTCGCTAACATGTTCAAGAGATACGACTTAACTGCAATGGCAGTCGTAAATAACGCTAAAAAGATTATTGGTATCATCACTATCGATGACGTTGTCGATATTATCGTTGAAGAAGCTAGTGAAGATATCGCTCACATGAACGCTGTCTCTAATATGGAAGACCCATATTTAAAGACTCCTATTTTTAAATTGGTTTGGAAATGTGTTCCTTGGATTGTTTGCTTAATGGTACTTCAAATTGGTACAGCATTCATTACTTCTACATTTGAACACCTATTATCAACTTGCACAATCCTTGCAGTTTTCTCGCCATTAATTACTGATGCAGGAGGTAACTCTGGAGGTCAAACAACCACTCTTATTGTTCGTTCTATGTCCCTTGATGAATTTGAAAAAGGAGACTTTAAACGAGTTGTTTGGAAAGAGCTTAGAGTTGCATTAATTATTGCTGGCGTCATTGGTATATTTGCCTTTGGTTGGACATTCTTTGAAATGGCGGTATTGGGAATGGGTGATAAGCCAAACTTAATAACGTTAAATGGAACTGATAATCCAGTTGTATTACCAGAAACAATGACATGTTTAGTTATTTCAGGTTTAATTGGTTCAACATTATTTGTAACTATGATAGTTTCAAGAATGATTGGTTGTTGCTTACCATTCTTCGCAAAATTAATTCACGTTGATCCAGCAGTTATGTGTGGCCCATTCACTACTACAGTAGTTGATGTTATCTCACTTCTTACTTATTTCTTACTTTGGAGCAACGTGTTTGCACCAATGTTATTCTAAAGGCAAAGTATTAAACTTTGCTTTTTTTATATTTTTTATATACATATATTGCATGTACACGAAAAGCGTGTATAATTTAAGTATGATTAGGAGTTTTAAAGATAAAGAAACAGAAAAAATTTATAACCAAGAATTCTCCAAAAAGATACCAGTAGATATCCAAAGAGTGGCTCTTAGAAAACTGATGATGATTGATAACGCCGAAAGACTAACTGATTTAAAAATCCCACCAGCAAATAGATTAGAGGCATTGTCAAGATCGAGAGTTGGTCAGTGGAGCATTCGAATTAACGATCAATGGAGAATAGTTTTTATGCCTTCGGATGGAGGTAAAAACTATGATGATGTAGAAATAGTTGATTATCACTAAAAGGAGAAAAGATATGAAAAGGATTGAAACACCAAAAATGAGTGAAATTTTAAAGGAAGAATTCATGATTCCTTTTAATATTTCTGCTTACAAATTAGCAAAAGATATTGATGTACCTGTTTCTAGAATTCAAGATATTCTACATGATAGACGCAAAATTACTCCTGAAACCTCTATTAGATTAGGCAAGTATTTCGGATTAAGTGAAAGATATTTCTTAAATTTACAAAACGATATAGATATTAGAAACGCAAAAACGTCAATCACAGAAAGTGTTTCTAAAATCATTCCTATTAATGCTTAATAAAAGCTGGATTATCCAGTTTTTAATTATTTTCTCCCCAGACGTAGTATGTTCCGCCATTATGATATTCATATTCTATTGAGTTCATTTCAAATACGTCAGCACTATCTCCAATAAATTCATTATAACTAGTTAAGTAACTATACGAATTCGAACGACTTATATAGTATTTTGAATAATTTTCTGGAAAATATCCTGAAATACTACTAAATGAAAGCGTTCCTTTAAATTTTCCTATATAGTTTCCATATTCTGTGTATTCAGGATAATCTTTTGCTTTTTGACTTCCCGTAAACGAAAGATGGACTGGTTTATTAATAAAAACAAATTCAACATTTTCGTAATAAATTGCTTGATATATTTCATCACAATCAAAACCAGAAATGGATGGCAAATCATTTTTGCTTACTTCTTTAAAACCATACCAATGAGAGAACGAAGCATTTTCAACTGAAGGAAGTTCAATATCTTTTAATGAGAAAGTTTCAGTAAAATAGCATGTTTTTGAACCAAATTCAGTATGACCACTGTAATAGTTATCTCCTATAGAATAAACTAACGAAATATCCGTACAATATTCAGTTGTTTTAGCATAAATGGTTAAATCGCTGTCAAGAATAATATCTTTATTGATTTCTTTAGTAAATTTTGAATCATAATATAATCCATCTAGCTTATAACAAACTTTACCATTATATTTAAGATCGACATCCGACTTATATTTATAAAATTCAGTACTAAGAACATCTTCATATATCTTGGTTTTAGTTGACCTATTTCTAAATGGACTTTTAACTGTAACAGTATACTTTGGAGCTTCATCATACTTGTAATATTTTCCACCTGCAAAAACTATCTTTTCATTTATTGGATCAATAAGTATTTCACCATTTTTTGTTTTGTCTTTATAGGCTTCAATTTTTACATTTTTAATCTCGTTACCATTTTTAAAATAATCTACTAAACTTATTTGGCTTTCATCAACCCAAACATAATCCTTTTCCCCAGTTATAGAGAAACGATAATATTTCGCGCCTTTAACATCATTCCAATCAAAAAGTCCGTCTTCATTAACCTTCAAATAATCAAAAATCTCACTTTCATTACATCCAGCTAAATTAATGCAGCAGAAAGTGAAAAGAATAAAGAATCCTTTTAGTTTCTTTCTATTACTCATACAAAATTCCCCTTATTTCCATTGCAAAAATTCTAAATTAAAAAAAAAAAAAAAAACAAGCCCTTTAACTTGTTAAACTGCGTTTGAGTTAAAAGGCTAGTTTTTTTAATTATCTTCTCTATTATATCTAGTTTTCATTGAGTTAGAGGCAATATTCATAACTGATTCAAGAGTCTTTTCACTTTCCTCTTTTACCATCTTAACAATCTTTTCATTTGCTTCTTCTAATACTTTTTCACTTGGATTTGCTAAGTATTTAGCGTCGTATTCCTTTAAGACCTGATAGCTCTTATTAAATACTGCAGTTTGATATCTTTCTGTAAAGATGACTGCTTTTGCAAAGTGTGCATCAGTAATAGCAGCAATTAATCTAGACATCCAATACATAGAGTCTGTAGAAATAGTCATTCCATAGTCACCAATGAATTTAGGCATCTTGCTTACATTTGTGTAAGTTGGGAAACAACAAGTGAATGCACCACCACCGAAGCTAGCCCATTCAACTGCAGGAAGACCTTTTCTAATTTCTTCAATACCGCATACATCAGTATTAGGAACACCGATTGAACGATACTTCCCGTGTTCAGCGTCTTTACCATAAGGATTATATTTAGTTCCTTGATAGTAAGAACCTAATACGTATTTAATTTCTTGAATTGTGACTTTATGTTCTGGAACAAAGGACCATGGAATATCATCGCTAAGTGGAGTAAAGTCTGCATTGCAGCCTTCATATTTATAACTCTTAGGAGCAAAATATTTTAATAAGAACCACGCTCTTGGAGTGTTATAAATATGATCTTGATCAGTGCGTGAGCCAAATACTAATCTAGGATTGAATTTATTACCGAGATTTAAATCTAAGTTATTTTCTTTGATGAATTCTTTTAAGTCTTTAGAACACATATGTTCTTTTTGAGCACCAAATGCATCATCAAAATCAAAGTTATCTAAACCAAATTGGTTTGGCATAATCACCATTCTATCATCAGGAACTCTACGAGCAACATAATGATGTCCACCGATAGATTCAAACCACCATATTTCATTTTCATCGTTGAAAGCCAATCCATTTCTTTCATATGTTCCATATTTTTCAATGAGTTCCGCTAATCTGATAACGCCTTCTCTAGCGGTTTTAATATAAGGAAGAACTAAAGTAACTAAGTCTTCTTCGCCAATACCACCTGCTTTTTCTTTTTTACCTTTACTTGCTTTTTCATATTCAACAAGTGGGTCACCACCATTAACAAGTGGATTAGATGTAATTGTTTCAGTAGCATTCATGCCAACGTTATACTCGTTGATACCACATGCTGACCATAAACCTCTATCTTTAGTGTAGACATTAGGGTGAGCGGTATATCTATATGAGAAATCAGGTAAATCGATTTCTACTTTAGAAAGAACACTCTTATATTTTCTTGGAGCTTTATTTCTTTCTACTACGATAGTCTTTTTAACTTCAAATCTACCATCGTCATTTCTTGATATGATTGTTGATCCATTATAGCTGGCTTTTTTACCAACAAGGATAGTTGTACATGCCATATTTTTATCTCCTTTTTAATAATCTTATTAATAATAGAATAATTTTTATTAAAAATATATGTTTTCGTGCTTGTGTTACAAGCCAGTTTATCATAAAATAATCAAGCACAAGATGCGCGAATGGCGGAATTGGTAGACGCGTACGTTTGAGGGGCGTATAGGTATTCCTGTGTGAGTTCAAGTCTCATTTCGCGCACCAAAAGTGATAATT
>JAILIF010000086.1 GCA_024695405.1 Bacilli bacterium | reverse complement strand
AGCAATAAATTTTCTCCTTCTTTATTTGTTTCTTCTGTTGGGGAATAATGAACTAATACAGAAGAAAATAAAAATAAAGCTATAGTTTACTTTTCTCCCACAGAAGAAACAAATAAAAAAGTAGAAAATTTCTTGCTTTTAGATTCAGGCGGTCAGTATAAGTTTGGAACAACTGATATTACAAGAACTTTAGCAAAGAAACAGCCTACAAAACAAGAACAGATGTATTATACATTAGTTTTAAAAGGTCATATTGCGGTAGCCACTGCTACACTACCAAAGGGATCAATCTCCTCAACAATTGATGATTTAGCTAGAAAATTTTTAAAACAACATTCTTTGGATTATAACCATTCTACAGGTCATGGCATTGGATATATGCTGAGTGTTCATGAAGGACCTGTTGGAATATCTAAAAAAAATACAGTACCATTACAAGCAAATATCCTTCTTTCTAATGAACCAGGTGTCTATATCGAAGGTCATATGGGAGTCAGAATCGAAAATATGATATTAACCGAAGAAACCAATGGTCTCATTGGTTTCAATACAATATCTCTGATTCCTTTTGATCATCAACTAATTGATTTTAGCTTATTAACACCTGAAGAGATTTCTTGGTTGAAAGACTATAATGAAACAATTCTTGATACACTAGATCTACCGAGCAAAGTAAAAGATTGGGTTGATTCGTTTACAGATATAACATCCTGAGCTTAAATAATTGTCATTAATCAGATATTGTCAATCTATTTATTTGCTATCTCTAATATCATTTTGATTGATTTATCAATCATTGAACTATAGAATTATAAAAGCAATTAGCAGAAACCGAGTATGTATTTATAGAGCATTTGTTTTCTTGATACTTGGAGTTTCGGTTTCAACAATAACAACTTATATAGAAATGGATATAATATGGCACAAGAAAAAATTCCCTCCTCCCTTGATGAAATAGTAGATCTTTTTAAACAAGCAAGAAAAGATCGTAAATTATCTCCAAGTCAGCTATTTATAAAACAAGCTCAAATATTAAACCAGCATGAATCTACAGAATATTTTGATCATAACCGTACCTTTAGAACGGATATATATACCTACAAGGAACTAACAAATCAACAACTTAAATCATATATTAGCTGGAGATCTGATTACAAAAATTCTACGCAACGCTATCACCGCACTTATAAGTCTTTCATAAATATTTATACTGCCGAGTTAGTTAACCTTATTGATTGCAAAGATATTAAGTCTGCCTATGAAAAACTTTTAACCTTAAGATCGAAGTACGATTACGTATCTTATTATTACAATTATTCAGAAATAATTAAGATGATTGATAAAGCTATTCGAGACTTTATAGTATTTTACGATATGGATTTAGATCTATTTAAAGATAGACTAACAATAGAAGAGACTCTTTTATTTGTATTCTTAGATATCCCTAACAAATCTGACGAGCAGATATTGGATATCGTTTACGAAAAACTAAAGTCTTCATGGACAGTAGAGAAGTTTTCAGAACTATCTAAACCTCTTATTATCAAAGTTATAAGAGCAATTGATCATTTTGCTAAACAAAAGTACCAAAAAAATATGGCCGAACTTTTGTTTAACGCAGTTGAAGAAAAGAATCCTTACAATTTCTTTGAACCTTTACCTTTTGAAGGGACTTTAACTAAAACAAAAATTGATGTATTACCTACTTTAAAATATAAAAAGCTAAAAGACGGTTGGTTTAAATATCAGATCAAATCCGATATTATCAAACTACTTCCAGAAATACTTGCAGAAATCGATAATATTATCAAAAACGAAATTTACGTAACAAACTCACTCCCTCCTCAACTTTTAACTGCTGATATAGTTGAAGTAATAAAAGAAACCTGCCAACAATTCTTTAAGGAAACCTTGAAATTAAAAAAGAAGGACAAAGACCAAAATAATCTACAAACTTATCTTGCCTATAAGAATTTAATAGAGCATCCTGTTTCTTATAACTTTAAAAACTCCATAGAAGCTGTTGATAAAGCAAAAGCCTTAGAGAGCCGCTTTAAGAGTATCTTACATAACAATTCAAATAGCGATGCCTTATTTTTATTAACATCAAAAGTTCTTGAAAATGTTCAACAATCTTCTCCTGTGGAATGTAAAACACCTGAATTTTGGGGATTCAGAGCGCCTAAATGGATTGATTTAAACAAAAATCAAATCAGAGCTTACATCTATTGGAGAACCTGCTGGCGAAAAGGTTTATATAAAAGAACTAGTGAATGCTACCAAATTATTTATATTTCTGAGCTAATAAACCTAGTTGGCTGCGATAGTCCTCAAGATGCTCTTGAAAAACTCAAACTTTTTAAAAAGAAATATACCTTTGCAAATTCACAAAAAGACCTAGTTTCCACAATTATAACTGACTTTTCAAGGTATTATGATATAAACTTTGACTATTCTGATGTAAAAACGAATATTAAGATAATCATCCTCGCATTAGTCGTGCTGGCCATCCTTTATTTTGTGGGTAAGAAATGGGTACTAAAGAAGAAATAGGTAAAGAAACCTGCATAATAATTACTTTTTTTTGAGATTTATTCGTTTGTTTCAAGAATAATTAGTATTTTTGCCGATTATTATCAGCTTATAAGATTATGGCAAGAACAAACAACCATTTGGTCATCATGGCAGGCGGCGTCGGGAGTCGCTTCTGGCCCATGAG
>JAILIF010000081.1 GCA_024695405.1 Bacilli bacterium | reverse complement strand
TATGTCCGCTGATGGAGCTTCCTCAACTAAGACATACACTACCGAAGAAAAAGAAAGTATCTATTCTGCTTCAAGAACTTTAATGGATTCGGAAGCAGAATAGATACTTTCTTTTTCTTCGGTAGTGTATGTCTTAGTTGAGGAAGCTCCATCAGCGGACATATGTTCTTTTCTATATGCTTTTGGGGTACAACCAAATTTCTTAATGAACATCTTTGTCATGTATTTTGGATCACTGAATCCAGATTCATATGAGATTTCTAATAAACTCTTTTCATTATTCTCCATTAAGCGGATAGCGCTTTCCATACGTCTTAAGTTGACATATTCTTGGAAAGTAACTCCAAAGTAAGAAGAGAATAAGTGAGAGAAGTGAGTGACTGATAAGTCTTCTTCAGAAGCGATATCTTCTAATCTAATATGATTAGCGTAGTTTAAATCAATATAAGAAATAATTCTCTCTAATCTATTAGTTTTCTTCTTGATTTTTTCTTTTTCAATTTCGCTTACGATCTCATGGTCTACGTATTTATATAAATACGCCATAATTTGAGAAATCTCTGAAACTAAAGTTATTTGATAGTATTTATCTTGTTTAAAATAAGATAAAGCAGAATCAGTTAATAAATCACTGACAACAGAGGCTCTATCTCCTGGTAAAACATCATTTAATTTAACAGACTTGAACATAGTGGTTCTAATCTGTGGGAAATAGTTTAGCAAGAAGTGGTTAGAGATTTGAAGAATTAAGAAAACTGGAATGTTATCTAAATCAAGAGTTCCATCTTCTAATGGCATAGCGGAAATACTATGAATGTCATGAGAGCCGATAAGATAAATATCGCCTTCTTCACATTTACATTCTTCGCCACTGATAGTAAATTGACCGTGTCCTTTGATTACCATTAAAAGTTCAAATTCTTTGTGCAAATGGGCGTTTCTAAAAGAAATCTCGTTTACTAGAATTCTAATGTGGTTAATCTTAGGGAACTGGACTAACTCGAGTTGTTTACTCATACATGCATATAATACGTGAGTAAGACGAAAAAAGCAAGATAGTCATATAAAAAAAGAATAAGTTATCGTGCGTGCTATATGTAGAAATAAGTAATATAAAGTCGAGGTATAAAAAAATATGGAATATTTCAAATTTGTAGACAAAGTAGTTTTTGAAGGCCCACAAAGCAAAAATCTTTTTGCTTTCAAGTTCTATGACCCTGAAAAAGTCATCCTTGGAAAGCCTATGAAAGAACACTTAAAATTTGCTATGGCTTGGTGGCACAATCTTGGTGCTGATGGAACAGATATGTTCGGCCGTGGCACAATTGACAAGAGCTTCGGTGTTGTTCCTGGAACATTAGAACACGCTAAAGCAAAAGTTGATGCTGGTTTTGAATTCATGACAAAAATGGGAATTAAATATTTCTGTTTCCATGATGTTGACTTAGTACCAGAACAAAAAGATATTAACGACACAAATAAGATGTTAGATGAAGTTAGTGATTACATCTTAGAAAAAGAAAAAGAAACAGGCATCAAATGTTTATGGGGTACAGCAAATTTATTCAGTAACCCAAGATATATGTCAGGTGCTGGTACATCAAATAGAGTTGATGTTTACTGTTTCGCAGCTGCTCAAATTAAGAAAGCACTCGATATCACTGTTAAACTCGGTGGTGAAAACTATGTCTTCTGGGGTGGTAGAGAAGGTTATGAAACTCTCCTCAACACAGATATGGGCTTAGAAGAAGAAAACATTGCTCAATTAATGAAGATGGCAGTTGAATATGGTAGAAAGATTGGCTTAAAAGGCGACTTCTACATTGAACCAAAACCAAAAGAACCAATGAAACATCAATATGATTTCGATGCTGCAACATCAATTGGCTTCTTAAGAAAATATGGTTTAGACAAAGACTTCAAGATGAACATTGAAGCTAACCACGCTGAATTAGCAAAACATACATTCGAACACGAATTAAGAGTTTCTAGATTAAACGGTATGTTAGGTTCAATCGATGCTAACGAAGGCGATAACGTCTTAGGTTGGGATGTTGATAGATTCCCAGCAAACGTTTATACAGCAACATTTGCTATGTTAGAAATCTTAAAAGCAGGCAAATTAAGTGGTGGATTAAACTTTGATGCTAAGACAAGAAGAGCATCCAACTCATACGAAGATATGTTCAAAGCTTACATCTTAGGTATGGATACATGGGCATTAGGTTTAATTAATGCTGCAAAACTTATGGAAGATGGAAGAATTGAAAAATTCGTTGAAGAAAGATATTCAACTTGGAATAGCGATCTTGGTAAAAAGATTAGAGCTGGTAAAACTAACTTAGAAGAATTAGCAAAGATCGGTTGTGATCAAAAATACTTCGAAGCTGAAAATAGTGGTAGAGAAGAAGAATTACAAGAAATCCTCAATTCTGTATTATTCAGATAATCTAAAATAAAATCTATTTAAACCGTCAGAAATGGCGGTTTTCTTTTTGTGCTAATTGAAAGTCGCTTATTTTCTTTTTAATATATAAGTAAGAATTAAGGGTGATTATTATGAAGAAATCATTATTTTGTTTATCTTTGTTTTCATTGCTTTTATGTGGTTGTAATAATGTAGAAGTAAAAAATAAAGATGCTTTTAAAAATGAGAAAGCAGATGCTGAGAAAAAGATAGAAGATCCTATTGTAGAAGACAAAGATGACAAAGTAGAAGTTAATATGAACTATGTTGAACCTCTTGGAGAAAACGACACATTATGTTTTTTTGTTGAGAACGAAGAACTTAGCAAAATAAGTAAGACTTTTGTTCATAAAGAAAAAGATATTATTAGTGATGTATCTACATTTAACGATTTTAATAATACTTTTTCTACTTTATTGAACGTTTCAAATGAAAGTAATAATGGAGAGTATAAATTGCCAGAAGTTGATTTTGAAAAGCAAGATTTAGCTGTTGCTACTTTTAAATTAGAAAACAGAAAAGCATATTTCTCTTCAAAGCCTCTTTCTATGGCTGGTGTATTCGCAGTTTCAATACATGAATTGTTGAGAGAAGAAGGAAATATTACTTCATTTGGCGTATTTTTTGCGGTTATAAGAAAGAATATCGTTGAAGATCTCGCTATAAATTATGCTGAGAATTGGAACAGCGATGTATATACAGCTGGATAGTTCTAACTCCTAAAAATTGCAAATTGGAATTACAAAAATTCATTAAATAAGTTATGGGCTACTTGATAGCCCTTTCTTATACCCTATGATTTCGCATAATTGTCGTTTTTACAAATCGTTAGAAAATTATTATAATAATAAGGTATTCAAACGCTTTAGAAAATCTCGTGGGGAGTTTTTGAGCGTTTTATTTGCGAAAATAATATCGCAAGAAAGGAAAATTATGGTAAAACCAAAACTCTTTTTGGGCTTGTCAGCAATTGGTATTTTACTCACTAGCATGTTATATGCTGGAAAAGAAATTGTCCGTGTAAAAGAAGGTTTAATTGTTAACTTCATGGGCGATAGCGAAGAAGTAGTAGGTAAAATTGAATCCGATTTAGTTGATGGCTCAGATTACAAAAATGCTGATGGTGAACTAACAGATGAAGGGTGGGAGCGAATGATCGCCGATTCCTATAAATTCTGTGAAGAAGCTGTAGAACAAGGCTCAGTTTTAATCAAAAATGATAACGACTGTTTACCAATTACCAAAACTAATCCAAGAGTAACTTTATTTGGTAATGGTTCGGCTAACATGTTCATGCGTTCAGGCGCTGGTGGTGCTGCACCTAACCCTGATGAAGTTGTTGATTTAGGAACTGCATTCGAAAAAGCAGGATTTGAAATCAATAGAACTATTTATGACAAATTTGAAAGAAAAGACACAAAATGGTTAACTGATGTTAGTCATAATAAGTCGATTGAATCCGGTTCTAGTTTCTATACTCAAGAAATGAAAGATTCGTTCTCAGACTATAATGATGCTGCAATTATTACAATTGTTCGTATTGGAACTGAAAACACTGATCCTCCAGCGGGTGCTTTAGACCTATCAGATAATGAAAAAAGTCTTCTTAAGATGGTCAAAGATTCTGGACAATTTGATAAAATAATTGTCTTATTGAACGCTCCAATGCCAATGTCTATGGATTTTATAGAAAATGAAGATTATGGAATCGATGCTGCAATTTTCATGGGTGTTCCTGGATATTATGGTGCAAAGGGTCTTCCACATGTTTTATTAGGAAAAAGTGGTGACAATTTAATTGATGCTTGTGGACATGCTCCTGATACTTTTGCTGCTTCTGCAGACTCTTCAGCTGCCTATGTCAACTTCAATAGAAATGGTTCTCAAGGTGTTACTGAATCTGCTCTCGTCACTTATCTTGAAGGTGTTTATGTTGGTTATAAATACTATGAAACTAGATATGAAGATTGTGTCTTAGGACAAGGAAATGCGAATGGTACTAAAGGTATTGTTCTTTCTAAGGACAATTCTTGGAATTATGCGGATGAAATTATTTGTCCATTCGGATATGGCTTATCTTATACAACATTCGAACAAGAAATTTTAGGATGTAAATATAATAGCAAAACAGACCAATATGATATTGAGGTAAAAGTTACTAATACTGGTGATAGAAAAGGAAAAGCCTCAATCCAAGTTTACGTTCAACAACCATATACTGAATTTGATAAAGCTAATGGTTTAGGAAGACCAGCTATTGCAATTATGAACTACGATAAAGTTGATGTTGATGCTGGACAATCTGTAACTAGAGTAGTTCCTGTAGATAAATACTTCCTTGCTACTTATGATTATAAGGTTGATAAACAATATGTCGTTGAAGAGGGAGATTACTACTTTGCTGTTGGTAATGGTGCTCATGAAGCATTAAATAACATTCTTTCTGTCAAAGCTCCTTCTGCAAGATTATATGATCAATGGGGAAATGATGTTGCAGGTAATCCTAAATGTGTACATAAAGAATTTATTCAAGAAGATAAAGTCTCATATCGAAATTCTATTTATAACGAAGAAGATACTGTGCGTGTCACAAATCAATTCGATGACGCTGATTATAATTACTATGCAAATAAAAATGGTAAAAGCACAGTTACATATTTAGACAGACAAGATTGGGAAGGAACTTGGCCAACAAAGATTTCAACAAGTCCTGCCAACAGTGATGATTTAAATATGTATACTAAGTACGCTAAAACTGATGAAGAATTAAGCGATATTGGTTATACGGATGGTGATGGCACTGTTTATAACGTTAAGTTAGATGAAGAAATCATGTTTAGTGATATGGCAGATATTCCTTTATCTGGCAAAGTAGAAAAAGGAAAATTTGAAGGTGAAGATGGAGCAGAAATTTGGGAAAAATTCATCTCCCAAATGGATATTGATGATTTACTTGTTTCTGTTTGTGACAACCGTGGAATTTTAGCAGTCGGTAAAATCGCAAAATTAGGTAATAGTATTGCTGAAGGACCTGAAGGTATTCTTTCAAAGTTCAAGTATGGTAATCTTAGCATGTGGGCAACTGGTTTCCCAACTGGCCCTACATATACAGGAACTTTCGATCACGAAATGCAAAAGAAATATGGCGGATTCTTCGGTGAAGAAGCCTTGTATTGTAATGTTCCATGTATTAATGCACCTGGATGTAATATTAACCGTACACCTTATGGTTCACGTGCTTCTGAATATATGACTGAAGATGGCGTTATGAACTATTTAGTAGCATCTAATGTTGTTGGTGAAGCAAGAAGAAAAGGCTTAGTTATGAATATTAAACACTGCTTCTTAAATAACGCTGAAACAGCTAGACAAGGTGTTCAAACATATTGTAATGAACAAGCTATTCGTGAAATCTATTTAAGACCATTTGAAGGAGCTTTAACAAAAGGACGTGGTTTAGGTATCATGACTTCTTATAACAGAATTGGTGCTACTTATGCTGCAACTCATAAACCTCTTATGCAAAATGTCATGAGAAATGAATGGGCTTATAAAGGCCAAATTATTGATGATGCATTACAAGCACAAAACAATAGATATTCACATGGCCCAACTATGTTATATTGCGGCACTGATATTTTCTGTCTTGATGGTGACCGTGGTAGAGAAATAAGAAAATGGATTATTGATAACAACGATATGACAGCATTAAGATGCTTACAAAGAGCAAACAAAAATATTATGTATGCAATGTCAAGATCTTTCTTTGGCGGTATAAAAGTAACAAAAGAAGATGTTGCTAAACAATTAAATCCTACTTGGAAACAAGCTGTAGATGCAACTTTGATTAGTGCTTCTGTTGTAACGGGAGTATTACTAGCTACTTATATAGCATTTGAAGTTCTTAACAAGCTTAAAATTATTAAATAAATAGGAGGCAAGAAATATGAAAAAGTTTTTACAAAATAAAACATTTGCTTATTGGATTGCAGCAGGCGTAGCTCTTGTTTCATTAATATTTAGTATTATTTATGTTGCTACATATAAAGATGCGATTGGTAATAATGGTGTTGGTTATGCACCAGAATCAATCTTCGCTTTCATGTTAGCTGGCTCTATTGTTGAGATGGTATTTCTTGTATTACCTCAATATGCATTTATTAATTTAATTGCAATTGGATTATTCGCTTTGGCCCTTTATAAAGAAGTGTTCTTAGTTCCTGATTTTATTGCTGGTACAATTAACCAAGTTGAATATAACGGTGGTAATGCGGGGCTTAACTATTTCTATCTTGTAATGATATTAGTCATAATGATTACTGCTATTGTTGTATGCTTCTTTAATGTGTATAAAAATAAAGAAGAAGCAGATGCTGACTTTAAAAATGTCAAAGGTGTAGTTAATATTAGCAAACTTGCTGGTGGCGCCGCTATCATTCTTACAGCTATTTTAGTATCTACAATTACTATAAATAACATTAAGAATGCAACAGTAGCGAAACAAGATCCAGTCGTAGTTAAAGAAAAATTTAATCCGATAACCGAAGAGATTAAGGCGTTGGCCGAAAGTAAAACGCCAGAACTTGATCCTACTTCAGTTGTATTTTCAAAGAGAGATGAATATAACTTCAAATTATTAGTTAATCAAGAAAATAAAGAAGAAATGGACGTTTATAATGCAATTGACGTTGAATCTAGTAGTGCTGATGTCTCAGTTAGAGATAAACGTACATTAATTTACTTCTTTGAAGGTACTTATTCAGAAGGATATCAAGGCCAGTATAACGAATACTATACTAATCTTTACCTATGGGACGATGGTTTTATAACAGGAAATTCAAACGGCAGTAAATTTAAAGGCTTTTGGTACAATGATGAAGATGCAAATGGAATTGTAGAAAAAAACGATAAAATAGGAATTGTTTGTGACGAAGAAGCTTTTAAAAACTTCAAATCAATCATCTGTACAAGAGCGACTGGATTCTATGAATGGGATACATATGTATATATGAATCCAGGTTGGGGAGGACGTTCAATTGTTGTTTCTGGTTATATGTATTACGAAACAATTGCTTTAGCAGTTGATACTACAAAAACTGGAGTAAAATTTAAAGTAGGCGATACATTAAAATTATCAAACTGGACTGTTAATAGAATTCTTCAAAATTTAAGATATGGCTCAGTATTTGATATGCCTGATGGTCCTGAAAAAATGAGAACAAAATGGACTATCCCAGAAGGTTTAATTGAGAATAACAAATTTGCTAAATCAGGCGAATACGAACTCAAAGTAACTTGGAATGGGTTGGAAACTAGTGTTAATATTACTGTTGAAGAATAGATAATAACAATTGAAGCGAGAATGCCAATAAGTGTTCTCGCTTTTAAAAACTCGTTTCATTGAGATGTACCCCTCCTCCTTTGTCTAGGAATTGGGGTACATCTCATTTTGTGCTAAATTATCAGCGTTAAATCTAGAAAATATTAAAAACAAAAAATAATTGAGCGATTTTTTACTCTTTATATGTCTTAATTAACGGGAGGATCATTTAATATGAAAAACAAAAAATTTCTCTTAGCATCGTCTATTTTGTTTGCTATCTCATTAGCGGGTTGTGGGGATGATAATACCTCTAATGTTTTGGGACCGAATGATAATAATATAATTGATGATGGTGGAAATAATGGACCTAGGACAATAACTAAAGTAGGATGGTCAGATTACTCAGATGATGATGGTAATTTAACTGATAATGGTTTTATGCATCTTATTAAGGACTCATATGAGTTCTGTGAACAAGTAGTAGCGGAAGGTTCAGTATTACTTAAAAATAGGAATAACTGTTTACCAATTACAAAATCTTCACCAAAGATAACTTTATTTGGAACAGGTTCTAAAAATTTATTTATGCGTTCTAGCGTAGGTGGTGCAGCTCCTAATGAAAATATTGTTGTAGATTTAGCTTCTGCATTTGAAGGTAATGGTTTCGCTATAAATAGAACTGTCTATAACAAACTTAAAACTGTTAGCAATAATGAATTATCTAGACCAAATAATTTAATTGAAGAAGGTACTAGTGTTTATGATCAACAAGCAATAAACAGTTTTAATGAATATAATGACGCTGCAATTATTACTATTGTTCGTGCTGGCACTGAAGACACTGATCCATCTAGTTCTTGTATGGAATTATCAAGTAATGAAAAAGACCTTTTAAAGATGGTAAATGATTCAGGAAAATTTCATAAGATAATTGTTCTATTAAATTCTCCATATCCTATCTCAATGGATTGGGCTGATAAAGATGAATATGGCGTAGACGCAATTCTTTATGTTGGTGTACCTGGATATTATGGTGCTGGTGGTATTGCAAAAATTATTTCAGGTAAAGTTAATCCTTCAGGACACTTAGTGGATACTTACGCTACTTCAGCTTTTTCTTCACCTGCATATCAAAACTTTGGTGATAGTAATGTAGTTGTATATAAAGAAGGTGTTTATGTTGGTTATAAATATTACGAAACTAGATATGAAGACGCTATGTTAAATAGTGGATCTGCTTCTAGTTCCGCTGGTATATATGCTTCTAGTGGAAGTCGTTGGGATTATGCTGAAGAAATGGGGTATCCATTTGGGTATGGCTTATCATACACAACATTTACTCAAAAGATTAAGGAAGTAAATTACAATAAGGATAAAGACCAGTTTGATGTAACTGTTGAAGTAGAAAATATTGGTTCAGTAGACGGAAAAGCTTCTGTTCAAATATATGCTCAACAACCTTATACAGACTTCGATAAAACTAATGGATTAGGTAAGCCTTCAGTATCTTTAATGGGCTATGATAAAGTAGACGTTAAAGCGGGCAAAAAGGTCACTACAACAGTTTCTTTTGATAGATATCTTTTATGTACATACGATTATGTAGTTAATAAGAGCTACATATTAGAAGGTGGAGATTATTATTTCGCAGTTGGCAATGGTGCTCATGAAGCAATAAATAATATTCTTGATGTTAAAACAAATAGTGGTCTTGTTCTATTAGATCATGAAGGTAATATATTTTATCCAACTATAAATACTGCAAAAAAAGTAATTATTGAAGCAGATTTAAATACTTATAAGAAATCTATTTATAACAAAGAAGTAGAAGTAACAAATCAATTTGATGATGCAGATTATAATTATTACGCTGATAAGAATACTAAACAACCTATTACATATTTAGATAGACAAGATTGGGCATCTACTTGGCCTACTCAAACAATATCTTCTCCTGCTGTTTCAGAAGATTTAGATATGTCTAGAAAATATGATGCAAGTAATAAAAATTTATATCCTAGTTATAGTGATGGAGACGGAACTATTTATAATGTCACTTTAGAAGAACCTATTGCATTTACTGATATGTATAATGTTCCTATCGAAGGCACAGTCAAAGAGGGTAAATTTAAAGGTCAAGATGGTGAGGATGTTTGGAATAAATTCATTTCTCAAATGTCTCTAGATGACTTAACTATTTCTATAAGTGATAATCGTGGCATTTTAGATGTTCCTAGTATTAGTAAAAGAGGAAACAATATCGCTGAAGGCGCAGAAGGATTATTAGCTAAATTCAAATATGGTGATGTTGATAGATGGGCAACTGGTTTCCCAACTGGACCTTTATATACTGGAACTTGGGATCATAATGTCCAAAAGAAATATGGTAGTTTCTTTGCAGAAGAAGCATTATTCTGCGGAATTAGTTGTATGAATGGACCTGGATGTAATATCGTTCGTACTCCAATTACTTCTCGTGCTTCTGAATATATGTCAGAAGATGGAATGCTAAATTACTATACAGCCTCTAATGTTGTTAGCGAAGCAAGAAATAAAGGTTTAATTATGAACATTAAAAATTGCTTATTAAACAATCAAGAAAGAGGTAGAAAAAAACTTCAAACTTATTGTAATGAACAAGCTATTAGAGAAATCTACTTAAGAGGTTTTGAAGGTGCACTTACTAAAGGTAGTGGTTTGGGCGTTGAAATGTCTTATAACAGAATTGGCGCTACATATACTGCGTGTAGTAAATCATTAATGGAAAATGTCATGAGAGGAGAATGGGGATATAAAGGTTTAATTATCGATAGCGCTTATACAGGTAATAATAGCGATAATTATTCTAATGGACCTGCAATGTTGTATTCTGGTATTGATATTTTCTGCTTAGATGGTAATCGTGGAAACCAAATAAAGGCATATATACTAGGTAATGATGATGGAGCTTTATTACATTGCTTACAAGAAGCTAATAAATATATTTTGTATGCTTTAGTTAATTCTTCATTAGGTGGAACGCCAACTAGAGTAGTGGAAGTAACAGACTATAATAACAATAACAACAATGACAATAATGGAACTACTCAACCTATAGAAAGCTTTAATCCTATTACTGATGAAGTTAAAGCATTAGCGGATTCTAAAAAGCCAGAAGTAGATCCTAGTAGCGTTGCTATTCCAATGTATGATGAGTTTGATTACCAAGGAGAAATTACGTCTATAGAAGCAGGAGCGACTTCTAGAGGTGATATTAATTTAGTTTATGTTTTTGAAGGTTGTTATGCAGAAGGTTATAATGGCGACTATAGTAAAACATATGGAAATTTATATCTTTGGGAAGATGGAATATTTACTGGAAAAGTTGGTAATACAACAATTAAAGGATTCTGGTACAACGATTCAAATAATGATGGAAAAGCAGATTGCTTAAGAATGGTTTCTAACTATAGTCATTACGAAAATATTACTTGTGATAATGCGGATGGATTCTATGATTATATAACTTATGTATATTTAGGATTCTCCTGGGGACAACGTTCTATGGTTCTTAGTGGTTATTTAGCATATGAGCCTATCGCAATTGCTGTAAATACAGATACTACAGAATTAGAATATAAAGTTGGAGATAACTTTGATGCTTCTTCAATACGAGTAGTAAAAATATTACAAAACTTAAAATATACAAATATTGATTCTGATGATAGTAACTTACAATTTACAGTACCTGATGGATTATTATCAGATAACAAATTTGTTTCCGCTGGTAATTACGTAATTGTTATTTCTTGGAAAGGTTTAGTTACTTCAGTTTCAATCAGTGTAACTGAATAATATATAAATTAATATATTTGATAAGAAATGCGCGTGAGAAGGCCTCCCGCGCTTTCTTGTTATATTTATCCGAGCCGTTTAGCGTTAGTAGGCCGGATGTCAAAACTCCCCGATAGTCGGGGAGTCCAGTGAGACTTATAGTTTTGCGCAAAAAATAAGACCTCCATTATAATGGAAATGCGGTCCGTCAACTGCAT
>JAILIF010000079.1 GCA_024695405.1 Bacilli bacterium | reverse complement strand
AGCCAGTTTATCATAAAATAATCAAGCACAAGATGCGCGAATGGCGGAATTGGTAGACGCGTACGTTTGAGGGGCGTATAGGTATTCCTGTGTGAGTTCAAGTCTCATTTCGCGCACCAAAAGTGATAATTAGACAGCCTTAGTTGGTTGTCTTTTTCTTTGAAAATATTTGTCTAATGAATTTTTTTATGTTAAATTAAAGTTGCCCGAAGGGAAACCTTTATGATCAGGGCCGATGAGGTCCTCCCGGCACGCGAGAGACAGTCTCGCTTTTTTTATATCAGTTGCCTTTTTGATTACATTATGCTACCGTAATCATGTCAAAAGGGAAACCTATTGATAGGGGCCGATTAGGTCCCACCAACACGCGAGAGATAGTCTCGCATTTTTATTTGCAATCAAGAATGGGAAAAAGTCTTAACGTATTTTGTGATGAATCAGGCGATACAGGATTTGATAACGGCGCTTCAAAGTATTACGTCGTTTCTTTAGTATTCCACGATAATCGATTTGATATTTCCAATCAATTAAATAAATTCAAACACGATCCAGTATTCCATACAGGTCCAATAATAAGAAGAGAAGATACTTTCAAAAATATGAGCGTTATTGAAAGAAAACATTATTTAAATAAATTAGTAATTCTTTACTCTATTCTTCCAATAACACATAAAGAATTCATTTATAAAAAGAAAGGATTTAATGAGAATGAGTCTCATATATTGTTTTCACTAGTAAAAGATATTTCCTTTTTCTTAAATGCTAATATCGAATATTTTATGCAATTTGATGCAATAAAAATCTATTACGACAACGGACAGCAAATCGTTTTTCATGCCCTTGTAGACGCTTTTAATCTTCTTAAACACAAAATAATTCTTAAAAACAATGTTAGGCAAGAAAAATACAGATTATTACAAATCGCAGACTTTATCAGCTCTTTGAAACTAGTTGAAATGAAATTTGCAAACGGAGAATTGTCTAAGTCAGAACAAAGAATGTTCGAAAACAAAAGTGATTTCAAAAGAACATATCTCCGTTTGTTATCTAAAAAAGAGTTTAAATAATTTTACTCCCTATTCTTTAATGCTTCAGTCATTGGAATTCTATTAATCGAACGTAAATGTAATAAGGTAATCAAACCATATGTTACTGCGCCAATGCCAAGAATTAAGATATATACCCAGAATGGTAGGAAGAAATCTAAATATCCATCAATCATAGATGATAAGAAGATTAATAACCACTTAAAGCATAAAGCTTCTAAAGGCAGACAAATAATTAATGATAAAAACGCCACTACTGTTGAAGGAGTTATGAATAAACTTCTTATTTCTTTAGGTTCATAACCAAACACTTTCATATAGGAAATAGATAATGCATTTTTATCAATTACTACCTTAGTTAAGATATACATCATGACAAGATAAATAACTACTGAGAAGATATTAACAATTAATAGTACCGCTCCAAAAGAATCTAATAATTGTCCAGATGCCCCTAAGATATCGTCTCTAGAAATCTTTTTGATAAGACATCCTTGATCAATATTTAATTCTTCGTTAGAAACAATGCAGTTATATGTTCCTCCTTCTTTTTCTAGAGTAGTTAATAAACTATCTTGATCCATGAAAATAGACATGGATGCTTTATAGTCATATACCTTATTAATAGTAAAAGTATATTCTTTATCAGTCATGCTATCTTTCACTTTTAAGGTGTCATTAACATCTAGATTCATCTTATTAGCTAATGAAGAAGAAATAGATATTCCATCTTTAACATATGCATCTTTAAAGAAAGTAGAGTTTTCTTTGATTCCGTAACAAGACACTCCGATATCTTTCTTACCTAAATCAAAATAAGATTTAAATTCTTGAACAAATAGTTTCTCTCCACCATCAACTTCAGTAGGAGCTTTTAATACATATTGATAGTTATAATTCAAAGAATTATTAACATCTTCCGTATAATGACTCATTAATGGTTTGATACCAATGCCAAACAAAAGTAAGAAACTAGATAGGAAAATACCAGTAAATAAAGTAATATAAGAACCACGATTTTGACCAATAACTCTTAAGCCAAATCTTTTCATAAAACTAATATTTGGAAGTTTTCTAGCTTTTCTATCTTTTCCAGATTTAAGTTCTTTTCTTAAGAATCTTAATGGAGATAATCTTAACTTTCTAAATAGCATCAAAACATTTATACCAATCATTAACGCAAAAGGAAGAATTGTAGTTAATAAAAACATTGGTACATTAAATAAAATTGGAATAGGACCAACACTATAAGACTTATAATAGAAACTAGTGAACGCTCCTACCATAGCGGTATATCCTAATAAATTGCCTAATAAGGAACCTAATATAGCGATAATTAATGTTGGTTGTAAGTAATGCCACACTATTTCGCCTTTGGTATAACCACTCGCTCTCAAAGTTCCTATAATAACTGCTTCTTTTTCAATATTGCTATTAGTTAAAATCGCAAATACAAAAGCAATCATCGCGACCAAAATATAAACAAACGCTGTAACTGTAGGTGCGTCACTACCAATGTCTGTAGGTAAGAAGAATATAGATTGATTAGTTTCAGCAGTTAAAAATGAATTAACACTATTTCCTGTTGAATATAAATATTTCATCATCTCTTCTGCTTTTGTGTTTTTAACTTTTGTTTCTAAGTCTCTAACAACAAATCTATAACTATAGCGATATGTTTTATATTTATCTTCAATTAAATTAAAGCCATCTTCACTTAAAACTGAAACACCAAAGTTTTTAGTGTTCATAACTAAATCGGTATTATTCAAAAACAAGGAAGTATAATCAGGCAACGCAACTGTACCAACAACCTTAAAAGTCTTGCTAACTAAACTGATACTATTTCCTATTTTTATATCTCTAGTTCTAGCAAATACATGATCTAAAGCAATTTCGTCACTACTCTTTGGCATTTCACCATCAAATATTGTTACTAAATCAATACTTTTTCTCTCGTTGAATAACAATACCTTTGCGCTACCGTCATATGAATTTTCACTCGCATAGAAGTTTTCTACTACATTAATTTTATCTTTATTAAAATGAAGAAAATCATCATTTGATATTTTATTAGTCACCTCAAAGAAACCATCTTCTTGGAGGTTATTTTCCACTATATCATCTAAATATTTTCCTACACCATTAGTAACAGTGCTATAAGAAGAACCGACAGCTATAGTACAAACTAAAATAACAAGCATTCCTAAGTACTTGATCCAATTCTTTTTAAAGTCACGTGGAATTCTTTTTGATAACACATTTCTCATAAGAACTCCTCCTACTTACCACTCTAATGATGCTGCAGGAACTTTATTCTCATTTAATTTATTTGAAGTAATCATTCCATCATGAAGTTTAAGCACTCTATCAGCCATTTCTCCAATAACCGAGTTATGAGTAACTATAATCATGGTGTTTTTATACTTCTTATTAATCTTTTCAATTAAATCTAAGATTTCTTTACTAGTTTTATAATCTAAAGCTCCTGTTGGTTCATCAAATAATAATAACGATGGGTTTTTAACTAACGCTCTACCTATCGCGCATCTTTGTTGTTGACCACCAGATAATTGGTTAGGAAATTTGTCTTTATGTTCGAATAACCCTAACGTTTTTAATAAATCATCAATATCTAATGGGTTTTTTGTTAAGTGAGCACATACTTCAATATTCTCTTTGACAGTTAAATTTGGAATTAGATTATAAAACTGGAAAACAAATCCAAGATTATTTCTTCTATAGTTAGAAAGTTCTTTTTCTTTCATATTTGCGGTGCAGAAATCTCCTATATCAATGCACCCTTCATCAGCGCTTTCTAATCCACCGATGATGTTTAATAATGTTGATTTACCAGAACCTGATGGTCCTAATAAAACACAAATTTCTCCATCGAGTACTTCACAGTTGATACCCTTAAGTACTTCGATTCTTGCTTCGTTAGCTCCGTAGAGCTTGTGAACGTTGTTGACTTTTAGTTTCATCCTCATTTCTCCTTTCAAAACTAGAAATACAACCCCGTTTTTGATAGCGAAATAAAAAACGGGGACATTCACTGTACCCGTTTAAATCCAATTTTTTATAGGAAGTGCACAGTGAAATTTACTGTGCTTCAGTCTCATCAATTAAGGCCGACCAGATATTGTCTTTCAAATATCGTGCTGACGATCCG
>JAILIF010000050.1 GCA_024695405.1 Bacilli bacterium | reverse complement strand
TTGTGAGAAAGTTGTATAGCTTAAACCATAACCAAATGGATATAAGACACCTTCGTTACTGTTATACCATTCATCAGCGTCAGTTTTATTTTCTTTAGCCATATCAGCATAACGTGTTTCATAGTAACGGTAATCAAGATAGATACCTTCTTCGTATGAAACGTATGCTGCAGGTTTAACACCATTGATACCACCCTTCATAACTTTATATTGAGCATCCTCAAGGTATGTTGGATTAGCAGTATTACTATAGGATTTATCAGTACCATAGGATCTCATTGGAGTTCCATCAGCATTTAACATAGTATCTGCAGATTGGTGATTTTGTCTTCCTTGATGATTAGGAATAACAACACCTGTATTATGTCTATTATCTGAGAAGTTTTGGAATGTTGGATCTTTTGTGAAATCACGTGTCCAAGTATCGACAGTATGACCTGATGGGTTTACATCACCACAAAGGATTCTACCTAAAGCGACTGGACCAACGTCACCAGGGTTACCAATCCAGATAATACCAGCGACTTGATCATCGTTTTGGAATTGTTCACATTCAAAAATATTGGATGAGTTGACAACAATTAAGATTTTGTCAAAATGATCATGTAATTCATCGAATAATGCTTGTTCATTATCAGATAATTCAAGAGCATGTTTGTTAGAAGCGCCGAATTTAGTGTTGTCAGTTGCATCGATTGTTAAAATATCACAACCTTCGGAACCTTCACGAGAGATAACTTGAATAGCTAAATCATTATATTCATCAAATGAAGCCATTAATTCAGTATCA
The DNA here is from genome assembly GCA_024695405.1 of Bacilli bacterium. Lineage (GTDB taxonomy): Bacteria > Bacillota_I > Bacilli_A > RFN20 > CAG-826 > RGIG9670. Next base: position 2,472 of record JAILIF010000050.1, on the reverse strand, counting down.
CCAGTTACTTTTTCGATAGGTGTTTCACCAATAGTAACTTCAGAGTTGCCTTTCCAACCATCGTTACCGTTTGTACGGCCACTTCCTGATTTGCTACTGCTCTTATAGAATTCAGTTGCTACGTTATTAATAACAAAGCCAGCTTCAGTCAAAGAACTTTGAATATCGTAAGCTGTAACACCGTTGGAGATACCATTAATAGCACCTGATCCGCCACCACCTCTTACAATGTTTGTTGATGATTTACCAACAACTGTGATTTTGCTACCTTTTTCAATTGGGAAAGTACCATCATTCTTAAGGAGTGTGAATCCTTCTTCTGCTAATTGAGCGTTGATTTTTGATGCGTGAGCAATATAAGCAGCTCTCTCCCCGTACTCACCTATAAATGCAGCATCAACACCTTTGATCTCACTTTGCGATGCTATAGCAGGAATTGCCATACCAGCAAGGAAAAGTGGAACTAATAGTTTTTTCTTCATATAGTTTTCCTTTCACTATTTTTTCGCATTACAAGTTTTTCCTCATCGCGAGTGAAAACAAACTAAAATCGAATCTAACAGCGCAACAAGACACTATGATTCATTTTTACGTAATGCTATTTGTACCTTAAATGTATATTGAAAGCGTATGTATAAAATACGACTATTTATTTCTAATGTATGGACAATTTTATTGTTTATCATTTTTCTTTCTTTTTATAAAGTATATAAAAATATGGGAAAACAAGCTGGTGTTAATATAGATTTATACATTTTTACTACAAAAACACAAAAATTGTTCATTTTTTATAGGTGATTGGTAAATAAAAAACTCCGAAATAATTCGAAGCTAGATTTCCAATTGGTGCCGACTATCGGACTCGAACCAATCACCTATTCATTACTAGTGAATTGCTCTACCAGATGAGCTAAGTCGGCGAGTTAGCTAATTTGAGTTAGCGTTATTTATTATACTTAATTTAAACCTATTAACAAGAAATTATTTTAAAATGTTAATTTCCAATCTAATTACAACACAATGTTGCAATTAAGTAGAAAAGTTTGATTTATTATGTTTTTGTGTGCCCTTTTAGTTGAGAAAGGAGCGTATTATGGCTAAAAGAAAAACACATTTAACATTTGAAAATAGAGTTAAAATTCAATTTGAAATTGATAACAACCCTAGATGTTCTCTTGCTTCGTTATCAAAAATTGTAAATTGCAATCGTTCGACTTTATATAGAGAAATTAAGAATAATTGCACATATGAGAAAGGAAAATTTAGACTATTTCGTCATAATCTAGAATTAGAATGTGAGATTTTAAAACATTTCCCATATGTATGTAACGGATGTACTCATAAAAATTGCATCAAGGATCACTATCTCTATAATGCATATCAAGCAGAAAATTCTTCTAAAGAATACCTTCATAATGCTAGAAGACATCCTTATGTTCCTACGTCAGAATTAAAGAAAATCGATGAAATTATTTCTCCGAGAGTTTGTAGAGGACAGTCTCTCTATCATATTTTAACTAGTTCAAATTTATCTGTTTCAGAATCTACTTTAAGAAGATATATAACCAAAGGGTATATGACTTGTAGGGATATTGATTTGCCTCGAAAAGTGAGATTCACTCCACAAAAACACTATCGTAGAAACAGAAAAAGGATAGAAATAGCTTTGCTATGTGGAAGAATGTATAAGGATTTCTTAAATATTCTACAAACTAATCCAGTCGTGTTAGAAATCGATACAGTTTTCGGCAAAATAGATGATGAAAAATGCATACTTACACTTTATGAAAGAAAGTCAAAGCTTCAATGGGGCTATCTTATTAAACAAACTAAAGCGCAAGTAAACTCCGCTATCGAAAAGTTGATGGAACGTTTAAAAGAAACTTGCAATGGCAATCTGTTCTTCAATGTAATTTTGATGGATAACGGGAGTGAATTTGAAGATGTTCCTAAGTTAGAACTGGATGATGATGGAGTCTTAAATTTTAGAAGTTTCTTTTGCGATCCATATTGTTCAGGACAAAAAGGAGGATGCGAAAGAAATCACGAATTTATACGCTATATGTACAAAAAAGGAGAATCAATTGCCACGCTAACACCTGAAAAGCTGAACAATTTATTCTCCCAAATAAACTCCATTAAGCGTAGAAGTCTTAATGGTCGTAGCTCCTACGAAGTTTTCGTAGAAAGCTATGGATATCATATCATAGAAATCATTGGCATTTTTGAAGTAAAACCAAAAGAGATTTCATTTAAGAAAATTAAATAATCAAAAATAAAGGGCACACACTGTTGCAATTAGGTTGAAAACTAGTGTTTTTGATCTTCTTTTCGTATGCTTTACAACCAGCGTTTTAAAAGAAAAGAGAAACATAAAAAAGAAAAAACACCCTTAAAACCATCATTGAATAGATTCTAAAGAGCATTTTTGTAAAAATCTTATTTTGTTGCAATAGAATTGCTAACTAACAT
>JAILIF010000047.1 GCA_024695405.1 Bacilli bacterium | reverse complement strand
GGTGAATGCCCAAGATTCGTCCAAGAAGAAATCGTCAAGAAAAGCGGAATGAACCGCTAAACAAAGTAATTACACCTTAGGTGTTGATTATAAAAAAAGATTGCTATATTATTAAAACGTTGAATTCGCATTAAATGTTGAAAGGAGATTCAAACAATGGCAAAAGAAAAATTTGACAGAAGTAAAACCCACGTTAACATTGGTACCATCGGACACGTTGACCATGGTAAAACCACATTAACCGCTGCTATTACTGCTGTCTTAGCAAAAAGAGGTGGAGCTGTCAAACAAGATTATGCTCAAATTGACTCTGCACCAGAAGAAAAGGCTCGTGGTATCACAATTAACACAGCCCACATTGAATACCAAACAGACAAGAGACACTACGCTCACGTTGACTGCCCAGGGCATGCTGACTACGTCAAGAACATGATTACTGGTGCTGCTCAAATGGATGGTGCTATCCTCGTTGTTGCTGGTACTGATGGCGTTATGCCACAAACTCGTGAACACATCTTACTTGCTCGTCAAGTTGGTGTTCCATACATCGTTGTCTTCATTAACAAGACAGACTTAGTTGACGATCCAGAATTATTAGACTTAGTCGAAATGGACGTCCGTGAATTATTAAATAGCTATGGCTTCCCAGGTGACGAAGTTCCAGTCATCCGTGGTTCCGCAAGAAAAGCTCTCGATGGTGACCCAGAAGCTCAAAAACAAATCGAAGAATTAATGGCTGCTGTCGATTCATACATCCCAGCTCCAGCACGTGATACAGATAAACCTTTCTTACTTGCTATCGAAGACGTTATGACTATTTCTGGTCGTGGTACTGTTGTTACTGGCCGTGTCGAAAGAGGTACAGCTAAATTAGGTGACAACGTTGAAATCGTTGGTATTAGAGATACACAAACATCTGTTATTACAGGTCTTGAATCATTCCGTAAAACTTGTGATTATGTTCAAGCTGGTGATAATGTTGGTGTCCTTTTAAGAGGTATCAACCGTGATCAAGTACAACGTGGTCAAGTCTTAGCAAAACCAGGTTCAGTTACTCCACACTCAAAATTCAAAGGACAAGTTTACGTTCTTTCTAAAGAAGAAGGTGGCCGTCATACAGCTTTCTTAAGCAACTACCGTCCACAATTCTACTTCAGAACAACTGACGTTACTGGTGTCATCACACTTCCTGCAGGTGTTGAAATGGTCATGCCTGGTGATAACGTTGAATTAACAGTTGAATTAATTCACCCAATCGCTATGGAAAGTGGTACTAAATTCTCTATCCGTGAAGGTGGTAGAACAGTTGGTGCTGGTACAGTTGCTGAAATCATTAAGTAATTGTAACTTAGTAAAAATTGCATTTAAATGGACTCCAATGGGGTCCATTTTTTTATGCTTCAAAATCTTAATATTTTCTCTTTTATAATGGATATTATTTATTTATAATAAAAATGCTATGATTTACGATTTTCAAAAGGCTAGCCTTCTCAAACGTATTTCCGCTTTCTTATTAGATTTTGTTTTGATAACCATTATCGCTACTTTTATTGCGTTCATTATTTCATTAATTTCTCATTACACCGATTTACTTAATGAATTTAAAGGTTATTACGCACATTATGAAGAGCTTTATGGAGTCACATTAACAGATGAGGCTTTATACAACACATATAACGAAGCTCAAAAAGAGACATACAATCAAGCAGTTGCTGCTATGAATGCCGACCAAGACGTAATTAGATGTTGGGGTTTAGTTTCAACCCTTCCTGTAGTTATGGTATCGGTCGGTTTATTAGTTTCTACACTTTTAATTGAATTTGTTATGCCTTTAATTCTTAAAAATGGACAAACTATTGGAAAGAAAGTTTTTAAATTAGGTGTCATTAACACTAATGGTGTCAAATGCACTAATTTTCAACTTTTTACACGTGCACTTTTGGGTAAGTGCACGGTTGAATTAATGTTACCTGGAATCATTATTGTTATGATGCTTTTACAAACAATGGGAATCGTTGGTCCAATTGTTTTGTTTGGTTTAGCAATAATACAAGGTATAATTTTCTTATCAAACTTAAATAGACCATTCTTCCATGATTTAATTGCTAAGACAGCAGTTTGTGATTTATCTACGCAAAAAGTATTTAATAATTATGATGAAATGATTGCTTTCAAAACTGAAATAGATAGAAAAAAAGTTGAATCATCAGCTTATTAGGAGATTTTATGGATATCAAAGCTTCAATTAAAAACATTTCCATGATAGTGGGCATTGCTGTTGTAGCTGCATCTGGATTATTCTTCATCTTATTTGGAGATTTGTTCTTAGGCGCTACTAGTGGTGTTTTATTCCTTGGAATATTCTTCCCATTGGCTAGTGTTGTATTCTTTGTTTTATCAGAATCATTCAAACACAAACCATATATGTTTTACATTTTTAAAGGAATTGGAATTGCTTTAGCTATTGGATTTGTTATTTATATGTTCTATTTCATGAGCATTGGAGAATCATATGCTGATTCTAAAACTTATGCTGCATATTCTAAGTTCATTAAAGATAATCCTGGTAAAGGTAAAGATGATTACATCGGCATTATTAATGGTGTATGTATCACAATTGGTATTTTTGGAATTCAAGGCGTTATTGCACAAGGGGTAAACGCTGTTATGAATAAATTAATTGGACTTGATTAATCAAAGGAGATTTAATATGAAATTAAAATTAGAGGGTATTACAAAAATTTTCCCAAGTAGAAACAAAAACGGCAAAGAAGTTGTTGCTGTTAATGATTTTACTTATGAAATTCCAGACGGAAAACTTGTTGGCTTATTAGGCCCTTCAGGTTGTGGTAAATCAACAACTTTGTATATGATTTGTGGTTTACAAAAACCATCTAGTGGAAAAATTTTCTTTGGTGATGACGATGTTACTGAATTAACTCCAGAAAATAGAGGTGTAGGTTTAGTTTTCCAAAACTATGCATTGTATCCTCATATGACTGTTAAGCAAAACATTATGTTCCCATTAGAGAACTTAAAAGGCGCTGACAGGTTAAAAAAAGATCAAATGCTTGAAAGAGCATATGAAGCTGCTAAATTAGTCCAAATTGATGAATTAATGGATCGTAAGCCAAGTGAATTATCTGGTGGTCAACAACAACGTGTTGCTATCGCTCGTGCATTGGTTAAAATGCCAAGAGTTTTATTACTTGACGAACCATTGTCTAACTTAGATGCTCGTTTAAGATTACAAACTCGTGAAGAAATCAAACGTATTCAAAGAGAAACAGGTATTACTACAGTATTCGTAACTCACGACCAAGATGAAGCAATGTCAATCTCTGATTTTATCGTTGTTATGAAATTAGGTGTTGTCCAACAAATTGGTAAACCACAAGATGTTTACGACAATCCTGCAAACTTATTCGTTGCTAAATTTTTAGGCATTCCACCAATTAACGTATTAAAAGGTGTTGTTAAAAACGATAAATTATATATTGATGGTAAAGAAATTAAAGAATTCAAGGGTGTAAAAGATTCTTACATTAAAGCAGAAGCTGCAATGAAGTTAAAAATTGCTGACTTTATTAGTAATATTCCAGAAGAACTAAGAGGCCCATTTGAAAAAGCTGTTTCTTCTGAAGACTATAATACAATTGAAGCAGGTCCATACCCAGTAGTGGCTGACTATATGAGAAAAGAAAAAGGCTTATTAGAGCAAATTGCAAAAAATGCATTTGATGTTTATGTTGGCATTAGACCAGAAGGATTCAATTTAAACGACAATGGTAACTTTGAATTAGCATTAGATAAAATCGAAGTTATGGGCAGAGATATTTCTCTTATTTGTAAGAATGAAGCTTCTATTAATCCTTTTGTTAGAGCAATTATCAGTTCTGATTTCAAGATTAGTGAGAACGCTGAAACAGTTAAATTTGATATCAAGCCTCACAAACTCTTCGTATTCAATGGTGTAACTGAAGAAAGGATTTATGAATAATTTATGGTAGAAGGAAAAAACCAGTGGAAAGCTTGGATTTATCTTCTTCCTTGCTTAATCCTACTATTAATATTTACAGTATGGCCAATTTTTAATACTGTAAGAGTTGCGTTCCTTGATGGCTATAACGGTATGAAAGCTGTCGGTGGAACAGAATTTAGTTTCGGCATTAAGAATTTCTCTGATGTCGTTATGTATAAGGAATTTGGAACTTGCTTATTAAACACAATTTTACTTTGTGTTATTACTGTCCCTGTTTCTACTTTATTGGCTTTATTAATTGCTGTTTGTTTAAATTCAATTAAGCCATTAAATAGATTGTTACAAACTATCTATTTCTTGCCTTATGTTACTAACACAATCGCGATTGGTATGGTTTTCGCAGCAATGTTTAATATTGTTGGTACAATGGGTACTCAAAATCCTATTATTACAACTGCTGGTATCATTAATAATATTATTGGTATCTTCGGTGTTGAGCCAATTAACTTTATTAATACTGGATCATCATATGCTGCTAACATGGCAGTTATGATTATTTATATTGTTTGGAACGCTCTTCCATTCAAAATCTTAATTCTTTTAGGTGGATTACAATCTGTTAATAAGCAATACTACGATGCAGCGAAGATTGATGGAACATCAAGAAGTAGAACATTCTGGAGAATCACAGTGCCATTATTATCTCCTATGATTGCTTATGTTGTTATTACTGGATTCATTGGTGGATTCAAAGAATATTCAAGTATTATTGGTATATTTGGTGAAAAATTAGGTCCTGCAAGTGAACCAGGTAGATTAAATACTATGGTTGGATATATTTATAGTTCTCTTTCTTTAGGAAATGAAGGTAGGGCTAGCGCAGCGGCTATTATCCTGTTTGGTATAATTATGGCTGTTACTCTAGTACAACTTTATGTCCAAAAGAAGAGAGTGCATTATTAAGGAGGACATATTATGGCTATTGATACAATGAAAGAAAGAAATATGTCCGATATCAAAAAGAGTCAACGTGTTGTTAAAACAATCGTTACTATTTTGGTATATACATTCTTAATTTTAGTCGCTATAAGCGTTTTATTCCCATTCTATTGGATGCTTAACTCTTCTTTAAAATCCTTAGAAGAATATAAATTAACTGTACCTACATTTATTCCAAGAAGTTTCCAATTCACTAACTATGTTGATGCATTTGAAACTGCAAATTTAGGCACTTTATTTATTAATACTTTGTTTGTTGGATTAGTTTCAACAGCCTTATCTTTAGTTATTACTGTTTTAGCAGCTTTCGCATTTGCTAGACTTGAATTCAAAGGCAAAAACGTTTTATTTGCTGGATTATTGGCAACTATGATGATTCCTGGTGAATTATTTACAATTACTAATTATCAAACAGTTACTCATTTCGGATGGTTAAACAGTTTTACTGTTTTAATTATTCCTATGTTAGTTAGTGTCTTCTATATTTACTTATTAAGACAAAACTTCTTACAAATTCCAAACGAACTTTACTTAGCTGCTAAAGTTGATGGAACTAGTGATTTAAAATATTTATGGAAAGTTATGATTCCATTAGCTCTTCCTACTTTAATCTCTATTACTATTTTAAAGATGATGGGTTCATGGAATGCTTACATATGGCCTCGTTTAGTTGCTAACGACGGGACTCATAGTCTTATTACCAACGGCTTACGTAATAGCTTCACCGATACTTCTGGTGATGTTAATTACCCAGTTCAAATGGCTGCCGTTGCATTAGTGTCTCTTCCACTTTTCTTAGTGTTTATTTTCTTACGTAAGTACATTATGAAAGGTGTTAGCAGAAGCGGTATAAAAGGATAATTTGTTTAATAGGAGGAAATTTATGAACAAATTTAAGAAAACGGGTGTTACATTACTTAGTCTTGGTTCAATCTTCGCTATAGTTGCCTGTGGTGGCAGTTCATATAGTAGAGAAGATTTTGGCTCTATAGATGATGTAATTTCTCATGCTAAAACAATATCATCAAAAGATAATACTGATGATAATTTTGAAAAGACTGGCACTCCAAACTTTGCTGTTCCAGAAGAGGGTTATGATGGAAGTGAAGTTGAACTCACATTCTATTCAACTCAAGGACAATCTTTAAAAGCAATTACTGACAAGTACATTGAAGAATTTAATAAGATTTATCCAAATATTAAAGTCACTCATACTTCAATCGGTAGTTATGATGATGTTCGTGATCAAATCAAAACTGAAATTCCTGTTAAGAATCAACCAAACATCGCATACTGCTACCCTGATCATGTTGCTTTATACAACTTATCAAAAGCAGTTGCACATTTAGACAACTTCATCGACTCAACAGTTAGCGATGGTAATGGTGGTGTTATTGGATTAACAGATGCCCAAAAAGCTGATTTTATCACTGGTTATTATAATGAAGGTAGACAATTTGGTGATGGATTAATGTACTCGATGCCATTCTCAAAATCTACAGAAGTTCTTTATTACAATAAAGATGTATTCGATGCAAATGCATTAGAAGTTCCTACTCACTGGTTCTCAGAGAGTGATTCTGACACTACATCCATGGAATATGTTTGTGAAGTATTAAAAAAGAAATATCAAAATGATATTCCTTTAGGATATGACTCAGAAGCAAACTGGATGATTACTATGGCAGAACAATGCGGCGCTGATTATACAGTAGCTGCTCCTAAAGAAGGCGAAAGTCACTTCAAGTTTGATAATCCAACAATGAAAGCTATCGCTAAGAGATTTAACAAATGGTACCAAGAAGGTTGGATGACAACTCAACAATTATATGGTGCATACACTTCTGGCTTATTCATTGCTGATGGTAGTGATAAAGCTCCAACAAGAAGCTTTATGTCAATTGGCTCTTCCGCTGGTGCAAACCACCAACTTCCTGGAAAGAATTCTAGCGGTAACTACCCATTCCAAGTTGGTATTACATCTATTCCTCAAATGAGTGCAACTAACAAGAAGGTTATTTCACAAGGTCCTTCAGTTTGTATCTTTAAGAAATCGAACCCACAAGAAGTTGTTGCTTCTTGGTTATTAGTTAAATATTTAACTACATCAGTACAATACCAAGCTGAATTCGGAAAAGCTTCAGGTTATGTTCCTGTATTAAAGAGTGTTGCAAGCGACCCAACTTATAGTTCATTCATTGCTAACGCTGATCTTGGTAACGATTACGCAACTGCATTAGCTGCTAAAGTTTGTTTAGAACAAGAAGATGCTTATTACACATCTCCTGCATTCAATGGCTCATCAATGGCTCGTGACCAAATCGGTAAAGCTCTTACAAAAATTCTTCCAAAGCCAAATACTGATGATGGTGATTTAAATGCTTTCATTAATGAAGTATTTGATGATGCTATCAAAGAATGTGAACAATCAATCTAATAATTAATTATGAATAAGAATTTCTTTAAAAAATGTAAAAAATTAGCGTTCTTATTCCTTTCTGTGACGGCACTTGCTGCATGTGGAAACGAAAACCAACAAAGCGGCACTGATACTGACAAGCAAGGTGAGACCCAAACTGGTTATAAAATCCAATTAGGTAGAAATGAAATGAACCTTGTTATTAACACATCTGAAAGGTTATCTTTTGACTTTACACCAGATATTCCTGATGATTATACAGTCACTTGGACAAGTAGTGATGAAAGTGTTGCAAAAGTTAGTAGTTCTGGAATGGTTACTGGACTTAAATATGGTACAGCAACCATTACAGCTACCATGTTTAATGGTGAAAAAGACACTTGTGTAGTCACTGTTGGTGACCCAATTGACTATGTTGCTTCTTTAAAACTTGATATGAATAGCAATACCAAGAAAGCAGAAGTAACAACAGAACTACATGTTGATGGTGACACAACTCATTTCAAAATTGATAAAAGCTATGGCTATAAGCCTGCTGAAGAATCTGGTGTTTTAAAAGCTAGATATTTAGCAGTTGATACCCCAGAATCTACAGGAAGAATTGAACCTTGGGGTAAAAAAGCAAGTAAATTCACAAAGGATATCGTCACTAAAGCACATAAAATTATCGTTGAAAGTGATGATGATAAATGGAATTTAGACTCAACAAGCGCTAGAGCGTTAGTTTGGGTATGGTATCAAATGAATGAAGGCGATGAATTTAAATGCCTTAACATTGAACTTCTCCAAAATGGCCTTGCAAAACCAAAAAATACTGGAGGAACTCGTTATGGTAAAGAAGGAACTGCTGCTTTAAACCAAGCAAAAGCTCAAAAACTTTACATTCATGATGCTACGTTAAAAGATCCAGATTATTACTATGGAAAATGTCAATTAACAACATTAAAAGACATTAGAACTCATTTATCTAAATATTTAAATACATACGTTTCTTTTGATTGCACAATTTCAAAAGTTATGGATCAAACAGTTTATTTAGAAGATTATGATGAGACTGATGGCATTAACTACGGTATGCAACTTTTCTTAGGTTACACACAATATGTTGATGTTAAAGCTATGACATATCCTAATTATAGAATTAGAGTAGCTGGTTCTCTCCAATACTATGAAGCTGGTGGAACTTATCAAATTTCTGACCCTCAATGGGACAGCTATCATGTAGAAGGTTCTGCAGAATCATTCCATTTATACAAGACAGATGCTCAAAATACTGATCAAAGAGCTCTTTACCCTGAATATAACGTGACAGATTTTGCTTCTAAACGTACATTCACAATCACTGAAGAAGTCGAAGAAGAAGATACACACGATTTAATTGAGGTAACTCACGATAAAGAGTTCAAGCTTGGAGAATTAGTCTGCTCATCAAGTGCTGAACTTAAAAATTTGACTGTTACTAGTACTTATACAACAAGTACCGGGAATAGTAAGGGTGCTATTTCATTAACTTGCAAGGACCCTTTAAATAATACTTTTGTTGTCAGAACAGAAGTTCTTACTGAAAATGGTGTAGTTGTCACTGCTGACCGCTACGCTAACAAAACAATTGATGTTAAAGGAATTGTTGATTATTACAACGGTTCATATCAATTGAGAGTACTTTCTGCTGATGATATTGTAGTAAAAAGTTAAAAATTTTTTCAAAGTAAAGAAAGGAGATTATGATGAAAAAATTTAGAAATAAGTTTTTGACATCTTTGGCTATCTTAACCATGGCTGGCGCAGGATTAGCTGCTTGTGGTGATGAAACAACAAGTGAAACCGAAAAGAAGTATTCTGAAGAATTCACTACAGCAATGCGTTACATGAAAGAAGTCTACAAAGACGAAGATGGCAAAACAAAGCCTGCAGACTTCGAACTTATCGGAGCCTATACAGACGAACAAGACCGTGCATTTACAATCAATTGGACTCTTGAAGTCTTAACTAGCGGAGCTGAAGACTCTGTTAAGTTAGTTGTTGGTAAGACAAAAGACGGAAAAGATGATCCTGCTAAAGTTACAGTTGATATTGATGAAGAAAGCGAAATTGATGTCGACTATAGATTAAAAGCTACTATTAGCTATGGTGAAGAAGAAGCAGAATTTGCTAACTTCACATTAAAAATGCCTAAGTTACATATCGCTACTTGGGAAGAATATGCTGAAGCATGTAAAAAAGGTGGCTCTAAAAAAGGCGATGCTAAGAACAAATTCTATGGTGTCGAAGGTATTGTTACTACGCTTATCGGAACTAAAAATGGAAATAGTACACAAGCTATCTATGTTCAATCTTTAGACAACAAAGGTGCTTTCTATGGTTATGGATTAGACTCTGATCCTGCTGATAAAGTAGAAATTGGTCAAAAAGTACGTTTAACAGGTGAAACAGCAATCTATTCAGGTACATATGAATTAGTTGGCTGTTCAATCACTAAAATCCTTGATACAAATAAAACAACAGTTCTTCCTGTTGACTATACAGAAAAATATGCTGCTGCAGCTGATTTAAAAGATGCAAGCATTACTGACGCTCAAGGTTTATACGTTGAAATTAAAGACGTTACAATTACTGGTGAAGATTTAAGTAAAGGTTACTTTAACTTCAAAAAAGGTGATTTAGAAACTTACGTTAGAATTTCTAGTTCAGTATGTCCAATTCCAAAGGCTGCTCAAGATCAAATGAAAGCAGACCATGCTGCTAAAGCAGGATGGACAGCAGACGTTAAAGGTATCATTAATGTTTATGATGGTAACTTCTACTTAACTCCAATCGATGCACAACCATTCACATTTAAGAGTTTACCTGAATTGGATGATGCTGGTGCTGTTGCGTTTGAAAAAGATAGATTAACAACTTCATTAGAAATCACTAAGAGTGGTGATGTTGCATTACCAACTGCTGGTGGTTCATATACCGATGTTACTATCACTTGGGCAAGTAGCAATGCTACATTAGCTGCTATTGCTTCTGATAATAGTAAAGTTACTTATACTTTAGGTGAATCTGTTGAAGAAGTTACATTAACTGCAACTTTAAAGAGAGGTTCTGAAACAGCAACTAAAGAATTCAAAGTTAGTGTTGTTGGTGTTATCCCATGGAAGACAGTCGCTGAAGTCAAAGAATTAGAAAAAGATATCGCTAACAATGTACCTTCAACAAAGAATTATTATGTTTATGGTGAAATCACAACTGACCCAACTACTGATTATTGTAACTTTACATTAAGCAGTGGAGATGATGATATACTCGTTTGGGGCGTTTTAAAAGAAGCAGGCCAAGCATACGGTTCAAAGAAACAAATTGCAGATATTCCATTTAAGAAAGGTGACAAATTCTTCTGTAATGCAAAAGTAGAAAAATTTGATGAAAAATGGGAATTAATTGATGCTGTCGCTATGGAAACACCAGCTGTTGGTTCTACATTCGCAAATCCTATGGATCCAGCTGCTGCAATCGCTGCATGCGGATTATTAGATAATTCTAAGAATGAAATTTCTAAAGAAAAATACTTCATCCAAGGTACTGTTATTGACGATCCTACTGCTAATTTCTGTAACTTCAACTTTAGCAATGGCGAAAAGAATTTATTGGTTTATGGCCTTAGCAATGATGAAGGCAAAGCTTATGGTACAAGCAAAGACATCGCAGAAATTCCAATCAAAAAAGGCGATGTCGTCATGATTCAAGCTAACTTAGAACACTTTAAGAGAGATGAAACTGTCAAATTAGAAGCTGTTAACGCAGTATTAGTTTCATTCTATACTCCAGCTGCTCCATTTGAAGTTGTTCACGCTGGTACTGCTGCTGATCCATATACAGTTGCAGAAGCATTATTTATTGGTAAGAGCTTAAGTGAATCCAAGTACAATAATGATAAAAAAGGTAATGAATACGGCGAAATTAAAAACTGTTATGTTAAAGGTATTATCACAACTGGTGGTACATATAATGGCGAAACAAAATCTCAAAATAACTTTAAATTAAAAGATAGTGCTGACGGTAAAGAATTATTGGTCTATACTGCAAACTTCGTTGATGCTGAAGGAAATGCAGACGCAAACGCTAGAGCATACGTTAACGATACAGTTGTCGTTAAAGGTGCATTAATGTTATATAGCGGTACTGTTGAAATTTCTTCGGTTGTTACTTATGAAGATGAATTATCTGATGGTAAATACGTCGTTAAGAGCACAGCATATCCTAACTTTGTTAGTATTACTACAGGCAAGAGTGCTGTTACATTAGGTGCTCACGAAGGTGCTACTGTTGAAGGTTTACCAACAGAAACTCTTGATAATGGTTCAACTGTTAGTAACGTTACTGTTACTGCAGATTCTGGTAAAGTTGTTAAAGCTGTTAAAGTAAATGGTTCTGCAATCACAGCTGCTGATGGAAAATATTCATTCAAAGTTGAAGGTCCTGTAACATTTACTGTTGAAACTGCTGATGCTAATGCAATAGTTGAAAGTGATGTTGCTACATTCGTCAAGGCTAATACAAACAATCTTTCAAAAACTGGTGGTACAATTACAGCTGATAACGGTCTTGTTTGGACAATGTCAAGTCTCAACGATAAACCTCTTTACAAAGAAAACGAACACATTGGTATTGGTACAGGTAACGTTCCATTAAATGGTACAGTTACATTTACTGCTACTACTACAGGTAAGGTTAAAGAAGTTATTGTTAACGCTCTTGTTGCTAATGGTGGTGACACAAAAGTTTCAATCTCATTCGCTAGTGCTGAAATCCTTGCTGAAACAGCAATGACAACAACTGCTACAGATTATAAAGGCACTGTTGCAGCTCCTGCAGCAGGCACAATTGTTGTTTCATTCAAGAACACAGCAAAACAAATTAAAGTTAAGAGCATTACAGTTAAGTACGATACAGCTGCTTAATTAAATTCCTAACTAATATTAAGGGCATTTGGTTAATCCAAATGCTCTTTTTATTTATCTTTATAAATGTTATGCTTTTTCTATGAAAAATAATCTATTAAAACTATTTGGTATATCTTTATTAGTATTATGTTCGTGTAAAGATAATGCTCCAATTTATAAAATTCATAACGAACTACAAGCTAACTATTTAGCGGGTGATTATGCTAATTACTCAGCATATGTAAATGGGCAGTCTGAGAATAGTAAACCAGAGCCTATGAAAATCGATTTAGAAGGTATTGATGTAGGCTCTAAGATAGTTACTTATGAAGGTGACAAGGAAATTGATTTGTTTAATTATGAAGCAAATTCTTCATCATATGATTTATACAATTTAAAGATTGGTACTAAATATAAAACTGTTATCTCTAAAGATTCAGTAGATGTCAAGATAATTGAATATAAAATAGACGATATCGCGCCTAGAAACTTATTTGTTGAAGGAGTTACTAACTGTAGAGACTTAGGTGGCTGGAAGATAGATAAAAAGTATAGAGTTAAGCAAGGCATGATTTATCGTACGGCTAAATATAACGATGATGAGTCCACTGAGTTATTAATTACTGAATCTGGTATTGCTACTATTAAGAATACATTAGGAGTTAAAACCGAAATTGATTTAAGAAAAACCTCTGATAATGAAAATGGTGGAATTACTTCTTCTCCATTAGGAGATGAAGTTAAATACATTTCCTATCCAATGGTATCTAGTGGAAATGTATTAACTCTTAATAAAACTAGATTAAAAGATTTATTTAATTACTTTGCAGATCAAGCTAATTACCCAATTGCTTTCCATTGCTCAATTGGAACTGATAGAACTGGATTACTTGCATTTTTACTTAACGGCGTTTTAGGAGTGGCTAAAGATGATTTATATAGAGATTATCTATTCTCTAATTTTGGCCTTATTTATAATATGAGAACCGCTAAAACTATTGATGAATATCTAGAAGTAATTGAAGCTTCTTCTGGAAATAAATTATCTGATAAATTTTATAACTATCTTACTGGTGTAGGAGTATCTTCAAGTAGTTTAGATAGTATTAGAGAATTAATGATAGAAAAGTATTAATTAATTTTAAGGATTACGATATATGAAAAAGAAAATATTTTTATTGTCTTTGTTATCTCTTCTTGTTTGTTCATGTGGAAATCACGAACATACTTTTTCTTCAACTTATGATTATGATAATCAGTATCATTGGCGTAAAGCGACTTGCGAACATACTGATGAAAAGGCTGATTATAGTAAACATAATTTTGGAGAATGGAGAACTGTCATTCAACCAACTGAAGAAGAAAATGGGAAGAAAATGAGAACTTGTAAGACTTGTTCTTATATTGAATCTCAAATTGTAACTTTGCCTCAAAAAGGAACTACTATTGATAGAGCACTTACTATTAGTGAATTTGCTGCTTTATCAAGAGAGAAATATGGCGGATCATTTGAAACTTCGCAAATAACCGAAGAACCATATTTCATTAAAGCAGAAGTAAGCAGTGCCATTTATAATAGCAATAATGATGTTTCATTATTCTTTAAAAGCAGAACTCCTGGAGTAAATGATACTTTTACTTTTGAAAATGGAAAAATTGACACTTATCTAATTAAAGATCAATATGACGCTGAAGGATTAGAAAACGCTACAGTGACTATCTTAGGTTACATCGAAACATATTATCCTGAAGGTGTTATTTCTTTTAAAATGCGCAGATTTAGTTATGAAGAACTAAATGGTCATGAGTATACACCTTCTATCATGAAGATTGAAAATGGTATTCCTACAAAGGACCATGTACATAAATATGCAGATACTTGGTCTACTAACGAAACTCATCACTGGCATGCTGCTACTTGTTCTCATTCTAATTTAGCAAGTGATTATGGAACCCACGTATTTAATGAGTGGTCCATTACTAAACCAGCTACTTCTACTGAAGAAGGAGAAGAAACAAGAATTTGTAGTATTTGTGGATATACTGAAACAAAAGTGATTAATATAGTTGGCCATGAACATACTTATGCTAGCGAATGGAGCTATGATTCTAATAAACATTGGCACGCTGCTACTTGTGGACATGACTTAAAAAGTAATGAAGGTAATCATAATTTAAGTGAATGGACTACTGAAATACCTGCAACAGTAACTCAAGATGGTAAAGAATTTAGAAGTTGCTCTATATGTGGATATAAGGAAGAAAGAAAAATAGATAAATTAAATCCATCTGCAACAGGCACTTTTACTTTATATACTTTTAATGATTTCCATGGAGCAGTTAATGAATACTCTTCTTCAAGACACATTGGTTTAGCAAAATTTGGTACTTATCTAAAAAACGTTAATGACCCTAATACTTTAATCATTGATAGTGGTGATACTTATCAAGGAAGTATTGAATCTAATTATAATTATGGAAATATGATTACAGATGTATTAAATTACGCTCATGTAGACGTTCATACATTAGGCAATCATGATTTTGACTGGGGATTAGACAAAATAGTCTCAAATAAGGCTAGAAAAGCCTCTGATGGCTGGAGCATGACCAATCTTAGCGCTAATATTTATGATTATGACTTTGAAACAAAAGAAGAAGGGAATGTATTCCAAACACAGTTAGGAGATAAATATTATATAAGAACTTTAGAAAACGGCATTAAAGTAGGTGTTGTTGGTGTTATTGGTAGTGATCAAATAACTTCTATTTGCTCTCCTTTAGTAGAAAGCATTTGCTTTAAAGAACATATTTCTGTCTTAAAAGATTTATCTGATGAATTAAGAACAGAAAAAGGATGTAACGTTGTTATTGCTAGTATCCATGCAAGTGCATCAGATTCTATGGGCAAAGGGTTAAGTGATATTTCTCCTATTTCTAATAAAAAATATTTTGACTATGTTGCTTGTGCTCACTCTCATCAAGATGAAAACTATACTGAAAATGGTGTTCGTTTTACTCAAGCATCAGCATATGGCGAAAAAATGTATAAAGCAGTGTTTACTGTTGCTGATGGAGAAGTGACTAACTGTAATGTTAATTATTTAAATTATTCTTATATTACAAGCGGAGTATCCACTGTTGATCCTAACATAACTAATATTATTAATTCTTACGCAGTAGCTTATTCTTCAGTAGGGGAACAAGTATTAACTACTTCCGCTAACGGTTCATTTAACCAAAGCAACGAAATGCCTAATTTATTATGTAAAGCAATGTATGTAGAGGCTAATAAACAAGGTTATACAGTTGATGTTGCAGTTACTAACAAAGCCAGATATAACGTTTCTGGTAGCACTATAAAGTATTCTTCTATTTATGAAGCATTCCCTTTTGATAATGTTATTTACATTGCAAAAATTAAAGGAAGCAAAAATATTCAGCAAGCATTTAACTTAAATGGCTATAACTTTATTTATCATAACGCTTCTTTAACAAGTGTTAATGAAAATACTTGGTATACAGTAGCAGTTATTGATTATCTTTTATGGCACACCAATTCTAGTAGATATTATGATTATTTCTCTCATTCTTCTAGTTATATGCAAGTATTAGGCACTCTTAAAAAGAGCAATGGTGATAACTACCTCTATAGAGATATATGTGCTGATTATATAAGAAATTATAATGGCACTTTATATGCATCTAACTACGATTCATCTAATTCAGAATTTAGCAAACCAAGTGTTTCATAAAAATAGACCCGTTTAAACGGGTCTATTTAAAATTTTAATTAATATTTACTCTTGATATTCAACCTCGCCAGTTGTTTCGACTACTTTTTTATAAGTAACATTAGTAGTGCCATTTTCATCTTTTGAATGGATTGAGAAGATCTCTTGTTTATTTGTTATTTTCTTCTCAACTGTGTAGCTTTCTTTTTCTGTTTCAACTGTGCAAGAAGTTTTATTCTTTTTAACGTTATATATGATTGTGTAAGTATCATCTAGTACATTATTCAAATAATGTTCATACTTATATGATTCTTGTTCTTTGTTTTTCTTTTCTTCAGAGAATGAAGAGATAACTAAATAATTAGATTTATCTTCGTTTTCATATATGGTTGTGATAGAAGAGAAGGAACTTTTATTCTTTTTCTCTTCTTCTTTGGATTCAAATGTAAATGTCATTTCAACATTATTTGAAACCGCTAAACCTTCAAATGATTTATCATATGAACTTTTATTTTTCTTTTCATTAGAGGATTCAATAATGTCGTTATAATAAAGAACGTATTCTGAATCTTCTCCATTAAGAAGAGTAAAACTTACTTTTTGACCTTTAGCATATTCTTCCTTGTCTGATTCGATATCTTTTATCCTGTAGGTGTTTTTGTTTGAAATAAGAGAATCTACTTCATATAGAAGATTTGAAAAGTCTTGATCTTTCTTATTTTCTTTGTTGTCTTTTTCTTCTTGGTCTTTAGCAAATGGAAGAAGTGGAGCTCTTAAAGCAGACAATGGAGCGGATATGCTTGCTTGCTTAGATACCTGTTTAGAAACAGTTGGGGATAATTGATACGCAAGTGCTCCAGTAGCAGTAGAATTTAAATTAGCGAATACAGTTACAACTATAGCAGCTGTTACTCCAACTCCTAATAAACCAATTAATGGTTTTAAAGAAAACTTTTTAGTTTGTTTAACGTCTTCATAGTGAACTTTATCCTTAATATCTTCGAATGTTGAAGTAGAAGTCATTTCATTTTGAACATCTAATTTATAATTATTAATTTCTTTCATGTTACTATTTCTCCTTATAGTATTTTTTAAGTTTAGAAAGGCTCTATAGTAGATTGATTGTGCTTCTCCTAAAGTAATAGCAAGAGAGATGGAGATTTCTTGGAAAGTGAAATCGTAGACAAGTTTTTTGACTATGACATCAGCCTCTAATCCGGATAATAGATTGTTTAATGTCATTATAAGTGATTCTTTAGAATCATCTACTCTTCCATAGATATCCATATTGTCAGAAAGACTCTCTTGATCTTTTTTATTTTTTCTATAGAGATCTAATGCTCTGTGTTTGGCGATAGTGATTAATTCTACTTTAATATTCACGTTATCGTCATAAGAATCTATCTTGTTGAAGAATTCAATGAAAGTTTCTTGAAGAGTGTCTTCGGAGTCTTCTCTATTGTGTAGAATAGACATACATTGATAGAAGACAAGATTCTTATATTGTTCAAATACTTCTTCGAACACTTTAGATTCTTTAGTTTTTAGTTTTCTAAGTAGCTTGTACATACGCCATCCTACAAACTATAACGAAAGAAAAACAGCAAATTATTTGAGAATTTAAAAAAGTTTTTATCAGTTACATACATTATATTTGTTTCATGGCTACAGATAGAATATCTTTTTATAACTTATAGATTTTCTTGTAATTTATAAAAAATACTACAAATTAAATATAATTTAATATATATTACTATCAGGACATATATGCCTCTATTTAGTTAAATACTTATTGAGTATAGTAATTACGTTAGAGGTCTCTCTAGGTGATAGACGAATTATCACGCTATGTCTTAGAAAGATAGTATACCGCTATCTGCTAAGACACAGAGGCATTGAGTCTTCTGTGTTTTTTAAAAGAAATACACATGCGTTGCTTTATAAGGGAGGCAATTAACATGAACAAATTAATTAAAAGATTATCTGGAATGACATTAGGCCTAGCTCTCTGCTTTGGCTTTTCTTTTAGTTTAGGAAATAAAGAAAGTAATCAAATGGTAAGAGCTGAAGATGCTGAACAAGTTTCTTATGGACCTGCAACTTTTGATGCCGCTTTGCCTACAGATGGTTATTGGACTGGAAATAATGGAATTTCTTATTGTGGTGGATACGGAAATAAGAAAAATAATCCATGGTCTGCTACTTTAGACTTTGCAAGCGCAACTGGTATTGATTGGTCAACTGTTGACTTTAATCAAACTGTTTCCTTAGCGACTAGCGTTACAGCTGCAGGAAATAGTGCAAGTGGTAATGTTTCTCTTATATTAGATAACTCTGACACTCAAAGTGTTACATATGCTATTTCGGAGTATGGCAGTGGATCAAATGCCGCATCTGCTAAAGAAAAAAGTATGAATATTGATTCTGTTACAGGAGCTTTTGACAATTTAATGCTCGATTTTCCCGCAAAAACGTTCATTACTGAATTTTCTTGTGTTCTTACTTACTATGAAAAAGCAAGTTCTAACAATACTTTAACTAGTATCTCTTTATCTGGTGATTATGCAGTAAAGTTTTATATTGGCCAAGAATTTTCCCATACAGGTTGTACTGTAACTGCTAGTTATGATGACAATTCAACCAAAGATGTTACAAACAAAGCGACTTTTACAGGCTATGATATGACAGCAGCAGGAAATCAAACCGTGATTGTTTCGTATACTGAAAACGACACAACAAAAACTGCTTCTTATTCTATTAATGTAGTTGATATAGTTAGCATTGCTGTTACAACATCGCCTAATAGAACAACTTATATAGATGGCGAATCCTTTGATTCAACTGGTATGGTTGTTACAGCTACATATAGTGATTCAACAACCGCTGATGTAACTTCTAATTGTACATTCACTCCTAATCCGTTAACTGAAGGTACTACGTCTGTTACTGTTGCATATGGCGGTCAAACTACTACTCAAAATATTACGGTTAATGCTGCTCCTAGTTATGCAAAGATTACTGATTTAACAAAGATGGATAAAGTTTTTATCGTATCAAGTAAAAACAATGTTAATTATGTTTTACCTGGAGCAACAAATACAAATAGCGCTCCTTCAGCTTCTATAACTGCTAATATTTCTAGTAATAAGCTTATTGGTGGTGATACTTCTAATTTATTCACAGTTGAAAAAAGCGGTAGCACTTATGCATTCAAGAATAGTGAAAATAAGTATTTATATATCAGTGGAAACGACAACAACAATATTAGAGTTGGTTCTACAAACGCAGCTTATTGGACAATTACAGCAACATCAAATGGCTTTAAGATGACATATAATAATCGTTGGCTTGGTGTATATCAAACTTCAGATTGGAGATCTTATAATTCTTCTTCTCACGCAAATTACGGAGGAAGTGCAGAAGCTATTAATTTCTATGGAATAACAAAAGAAACAAGTCCATTAACAAGTATTGAATTAACCAATTATCCAACAAGTGAAGTTGATATAGGATACAAAACTACACTTGGATATAGCGGTTTAGATTCTAACTCTGAAGAATGGGCTGGGAATGTTGTCTATACAACAAGTGATGCTTCTATAGTTACTGTTAATGCAACAACAGGCGAATTACAGGCTGTTGCTCCAGGGACTGCAAATGTTACTGTTTATGCAAATGCTGGCGTGAATAATGCCAAAGTTGAATCAAATCCTATTACAGTAACTGTTTTAGCGGATCCAATTAGAGAAGATTTACCTGTGGGCATTTATAATGTAAATATTGATTATTCAGGTGTTGCTAAAGACGACACTGTTCCATCTACTGTTGATTATGAAATTAAGGCAAAAGAAGGCAGTGGAGAAGATCGTAAATGGTATAAGAACATGTCTGTTGCATATTCTAATGTTTCTGCTTCCTATGCCCATGAATATACTTGGAATGAAGGCTCTACCATGGTAATGACTAATAATTCAAATGGGGTTGTTACTGGTTTAGAGATTAAATATTATAATTCAAAGAGATTAAATGTTACTGATTCAAACAATAATGTTGTTAATGAAGTATCTGATTCGTCTGACGTAGTTACTTATTCTTTAAATTCTAGTTCATTTACTTTGACTGGAAAAGAAGCTGGAACTTCTGTCTATTATGTGAAGGTCACAATGAATGTTGCTGATGAGAATGAAGATTTTTTAAGCTTAGTTGTATCTAAAGATTCTAATTGGGATAAGTCAAGTTATAAAATCGGTCAAACTCCAGTTGCTGATGGATTAATTGTAACTGCTAACTATACAGTAGACGGGACTACAATTAGTAGAAGTGAAGATGTTACTGCCTCTGTTAATAGTTGGTCTTTCAATCCTTCAGAACTTTCTCTAACAGACACTTCGTTTACTGCAACTGCAAGTTGGGGCGGATATTCATCTAGCGCATTCACAGTTACTGGAATTAGTGTTTCAGAGATTAATGGTGAGTTAGATTCTGGAAGATACTTTATTAGTGCTACAAAAGCACTTGAAGTCAAGCAATATACTAACGCTGATTCTGATGCTGTTGATATTACATCGACAAGTGCTTGGGATTTTAAATTAGTTGACGATAATACTTATACAATTAGTACTACAATAGATGGTACAAAATACTATTTATATTCATCAGGAGTTAACACTGGTTTAAGAACTCATACGACTCCTACTAACTGGGAACTCACTGCTTTAACAGGCGATGACGCAGGCAAGTATTCATTGTCTACTATTGCTAATGATGACAATGAAAGATACCTTTGCGATTATAGTTCCGGAACTGACTGGAGAACATACTTAGATACAGCAAAAGGTTCTATGTATAAGTTGACAATTACCGAAGAAAAGGAAGTTTTCGCAAATAACTTCAAAGATTCGTTTACTGCTGGATGTATTGCAGATGGCGGATATATAGCTGAAAATATGGATTGGGCAGCAGCTAAAGCGCAATTTAATACTTTATCTGATGAGAATAAAACAATGTTTGTAAATGCTGAATATACTGTTTCAGGTAGTGGTGCTGATACAGTTGTTACAGCCTTAAATGATACACCTCAATATATTGCTGAAGTTGTTGCAAAGTATGATGCTATTATTTCAAGATATTACGCATCTAATCCAGAGACATTTGATGAATTTATGGGACGTATTGATGCTGGTAAAATATCATATAGCCCACGCGGAATGTCTATTTTAGAAGATCTTAATAGTTCAGATTCCTACGTTATATTGATTCTTGTCGTTATTACTGGCTTTAGTTCTTGTGCAGCTTATTTATTATTAAAAAAGCGTAAAACTACTATTAGTAAATAGAATTAACAAGTAATAAAAATTATTTAATATTAAGTAGAACGATTGTTCTACTTTTTATATGGATGCTTTTTTCTTTAATGTAGTATGATTTGCACTTTCAAAATGTTCTTAATTATAAAGAAATATAACAAACAGGACGGATACCATAATTAGAACCTACGCCCCCTTTATCTATATTTCCGTCAATATCAACAAGCGTGGAACGAGTCGCATTATTAAACATAGGACTACGTAACCACCAATAACAAGTTGAATCAGTTCCTACAAGTCCCTGACATTTTGAATAGTCACTTCCTTTAGCGATTCTTTCTTCTTTAGTTTTTAAGTAATCAATTATTTCTGATTCTGATAATAAGAATATTTTGTCTTCCGTTTTAGAACATACATAAGGATTTTCAACATCTGATTTATTACTATTATCAACATTAGTAGTTTGTACAATTTCTTTTTCTTGTGAGTTAAATGAAGTTACATAGAAATTATTATTTAAATATCTTCTAATATTAGATAATTCATAATTATTAGCAAATCCATTTCCTTGATTATGATCAAATTTATTGCTTTCTTCAGTTGGGTAATAAGTTTGATTATCTAATACGATGTTAGAAACTATAAATGCTTTTCCGTTTTCTTCTTTTAATACATTCCATTCGATGGTGTCATAACTAAACCAATGAACAGTTTTAACTTTATATCCAAAATCATTTTGTATAGCGTCTTTTTCTTCAGGAGATGACTGCGTATAAAATTTTGGTCTATATTTAGTAAAATAAACTCCTCTATAATCAAAAGATCCATTATTATCTAAATCTATATCTTTATAGAATGTATAGCTTTCTACGTTACCTTCAATAAAGTATTCATATGTTGTCCAATCATTACTAGAAGTAGATGTTGATAGAGCAGTTACTTTAGAATTTAATAAAGCAATCTTATCTTGATCAGTAACATGATTTTGAGGATATGAACCAAAATAAATTTTGTTACCTTCTTTTTTGTATTTTTTATCTACGTTACTTTCACTAGAGGAATTATTATTTTGATTATCATTAGACGAATTATTTCCTTCCTCTATTTGATTATTATTTTGCTCATTTTGATTTTGTGCCTCTTCTTTTTTATCTCCACAGGCTAGTAAAGAAGTTATAGTAGCAGTGCTTGTTAATAGAAAAATAATTTTTTTAATTGTTTTCATTTAAGAGTTCCTCTTATTTTTGTATCATATCATTTTTTGAATATGAAAGTATTAAAAAATCTAATACTTACTTTTAAAGATTTTTTTCGGGTTGACCTTATTTGGAATAACACTTAATATATTTGAGGTATGAAAACATTTGGTATTTTAGGAGCAGGAACTTGGGGTACTGCTTTAGCAAATATGCTAGAAAATATGGGACACCATGCAAGCGTATGGTCACCTGTTGAAGAAGAAGTTATATCACTCAATTCTAAAAGAATGCATAAACATCTTCCTGATACCCCTATTAATGAAAATATTGAATTCTCAACTGATGAAGCATCTGTCATTAATAATAAAGATTATATTATAGTGGCGACACCTTCAGTTTATGTAAGAGATACAATTACTAAAGTAAAAGGTTTGATTAAAAAAGATCAAATTATTATTACGGTCGCTAAAGGCATTGAAAAAGAAACTATGTTTACTATGTCTGAAGTAATTCATGATGTAGTAGGTGATGATTATAAAGTAGTATGTCTTTCTGGACCTACACACGCTGAGGAAGTTGCGAAAGGTCTTCCTACTTTAATTGTTGCAGCGTGTGAAGATATTAATGTTGCTAATCAAGTTAGAGATGAAATAAATAACGAAGTTCTTAGAGTTTACTCTAATGATGATATTAAAGGTGCAGAAGTAGCAGGTGCTTTAAAAAATATTATGGCCTTAGCGTGTGGTATGTCTGAAGGTATGGGATATGGCGATAACGCTAAAGCAGCGTTAATCACTAGAGGTCTTACTGAAATGACAAGATTAGGTGAATCTATGGGGTGTAAGAAAGAGACTTTTTATGGCTTAACTGGCATAGGAGATATAGTGGTTACTGCTACTAGTCAATTTTCACGTAACCATAATGCGGGTGTATTATTAGGTCAGGGAAAGTCACTAGAAGAAACACTTAACCAAATCGGCATGGTTGTTGAGGGATTAAATGCTCTTATGGCAGCTAAAGAACTTAAAGATAGATATAAAGTTGAGATGCCTATAGTTGAGTTTGTACATTCTGTTATTTATGGCGGAATGGATCCAAAAGAAGCAGTTAGTAAATTACTAAGTAGAAAACTAACAAGTGAATAGACGAATTAACTGTATTAATTTCAATTAAAAAAGTAATTAGGCTTACAAAATATTCAATTAACATTAGATTTTTA
>JAILIF010000008.1 GCA_024695405.1 Bacilli bacterium | reverse complement strand
TAAATGTATGCAATACGTTAATACCTTATATATTAATGTGCCCATTAATTGTGTCAGGTAATGGTAAGGATAAATTTTTCACTGTTTTCTGCTTATTATTTTATATTCCTTACATAGCATTAATAGTGTGCCAATTTGTAGTTAAGGAAATGAGGACTCCTTTAATAAATAAAATAATTGAAAGAAATAGAAAAGTTGTTCAAAAATAATCTATTCTTCTATCCTTAATTTTAAAATATTAGAAATTTGTATATATTAATATTTAAGATAAGGGAGGAATGTTATGGGTATAATTTCTAGACTATATATTAAGAATTTTGTTTGTAGATACGATAAACAAATAGGAGTTCCTTATTATTCTTATTCTGATTTTAATGGTTTAAACCAAGAAGAATACACTTTTGATAACTCTAAGGGAATAGAGTTACATTATTTCTATTTTTATTACGATAATTATAAAAAAGATAAAGTCGTTTTATTTTTACACGGCTTAGAATGCGGTCACGCTGCATATATGGCAGAGATTAATGAATTAGCAAAGCGTGGATATAAAGTATTAACTATTGATTACACTGGATGTGGAGATTCAAAAGGTAAATATTTAGGATCTTTATATACTCCAACTAGAGATGTATTAGAACTATTAGATAAATTAAATCTTAAAGAAGAGATAGTTTTAGTAGGTCACTCATTAGGGGGATTTACTGCTTTAAATTTAATTAATCTAAAAAAAGATATTACTAAAGCAGTTATCTTAGCGGGATTTATTAAGCCAGAATTGGAATTAAACGCGATTGTTAAATCTAAATTCTTAGTAAGAGGCATTTTAAGATATGAAAAGAAAGTGGGCAAGGAATTATATCTTTTAGATAATTTAGATTATTTAAAAACAACAAAAGATAGTATTTTCTATATTCAATCAGAAGATGATGGAATGATTCCTTATAGTTCCGCTTTAAAGTTAGTTGAAGACATGAATAATCCTAATATTAAAACTTTAAAAGTAAGTGGTAGAAAGCATAATCCTAACTATACTGATGAAGCAGTTAGATATATGAATGATGTATTCGCTAACTTTAATTACCAAGTAAAGAATAAACAAATTAAAACTAATGAAGATAGGATTAATTATTTTAAGGATGTTTCATTAGAAAAACTAGTCGCTCAAGATCAAAAAATGTTTGATGAAATAGCTGAGTTTATTAATAATTAGTCGTAAAGTTAAAACGTAAAAATTTTTATAATTTTTAATAATACTGAATAAAATTTCACTGGAAAATTTTCAGTAAAATTATAGCGGTTATTTGCAAAAGGTTTTTTATAAATGTAATATAAACGCTATGGAAGAAACAAAAAAGACTTACGACGAACTTAAAGATAAATATGATGAACTTAATGCAGATTATGTCGCTAAGTATTTTGCATTGAAAGATAAATATAAAAAAGAGCAAGCTGAATTAAGAGAACAATATCTTTTTGATAGATTAATGATTGAAAAACCTCTTAAAGCAGAAAAGTATAAGTTGAAAACTGAAAAAAGAAAAAGAAATAGAGCGCTTAATGAACCTCCTAAAAGAAGCTTATTAGAAGAAATTGGTAACTCCATTACACACGGTGTAGGTGCTTTAATTGGTATTACTGCTTTAGTTTTGATGATCATTAAATCTGATACTCCTTTTAAATTAGCAGCGGGTATTATTTTTGGAATTTGTTTCTTTTTACAGATGCTATTTTCTTGTTTATATCATTCTTTTAGAAGTGGAAGCACTGTAAAAAGAATATTTAGAAGATTTGATTACTCTTCCATTTATCTACAAATAGGTGGTACATTTGCTCCTATATATTTAGTTTATTCTGTAAATAGTTGGGGACTGACTTGGGGATTAACTTTATTTATTGTTCAATGGGTTCTTATAGCAACAGGAATTACTTTTGTTGGAGTATTTGGCCCTGGTAGATATAGATGGATTCATTTTACTTTATATTTTGTTCTTGGATGGTTTGGTTTAATATACATTCCATTCTGGATTAGTGATGGACATGTAGAGTTATTTTTATGGATACTCTCAGGTGGAGTAGTTTACACTTTAGGGATGATTCCATTTGCGTTATTAAAAGGTAAACCAGTTGCTCATTTTATTTGGCACTTTGTTGTTTTATTAGCTGCTATTTTAATGTGGGTAGGTATATATTTAAACATCTTTATAGGGATGTAACAATAAATCATTAATCAAAACTGTATTATAAAAATCGCAAATTAATCTAATTCTACTAACTCTACTTAGTAGATTTTTAGTTATTTTCAAAAACTACTAAATTTAAAGAAATTATTTAAAGAAAACCTAAAGGTTTTGTTTATAATTTTTGTTAA
Source organism: Bacilli bacterium (assembly GCA_024695405.1). Lineage (GTDB taxonomy): Bacteria > Bacillota_I > Bacilli_A > RFN20 > CAG-826 > RGIG9670. The sequence continues at coordinate 4,554 of JAILIF010000008.1, read as the reverse complement.
CTAAATTAGGAGTAGAGTTTTTAATTCTACTTTTCGTAGATATAACTCAATGATTCTTCCACCTGTGTGCGCTTGTTATATCTCGTGTACGCATATAAAATAGGCGCCAATGGTATGAAAAGATTAGTTAGTTATTTAATTCTAATCGGTGCCGCTGCAGCAATGGGGATAACTGCAGGTTTTGTTGGTAAGAAACTTTTTGGACCACCAGAGCTCGATGATTCAGGCTTAGAAGGAGCACTTCAAGTAGATGCAAAAGCTATAGTAGAAAGAATCGATTCTTATAATGGTGACAAGGATAAAGTTGAGGCATTTTCTACTAGCGAAATTTTAAACTATTCGTTGGAAAAATTCCGCTTATGTGAGAACTGTTGTTCTTTTACATTTGGTGTCGCTGACACAATTGTAAAGCAGGACATCAGAGGATGTAGTATCAAAAATGGAGAGACATACTTTGAGGAATCTATTTCAAAATCTAGTATGGTATCACTCGCTAACAGGATGCTTCAAGAAGGTAAGAATTCAAACGTATCGTTGTATTCTGCCGATAAGGGGTCAATTGAAATATCCGATATTTCTCCACAAGCGGAATATTCTAACGCAAACTTACAAGAGTTTACTTCGGAAGATTATAAGTCAACCTATGGTAAGACTCTTGATGAAATGTTTATCTACATAGTTACTGAAGATACAATCATTAATCCAGTTACCGAGAAGAAAGAAGACGGATATGTGATTGATGTTGACTTAGATCCTGATTTAGGAACAGTTAAATACAAGAAACAAATGTTAAATGTTTCAGACTTAGATGCAAAACCTAAATTCGAAGTTGTACATCTAACATTCCGCTTAGATAAAGAGCTAAGACTTAAGAAGCTATCTGTTAACGAAAAATATACTGCTAGAAAAGTGGTAGATGCAAAGATTAATGGAATGCTCGATATATATTATTTCTCGGATATGTACGTAAAGATTCCAGAAATAACTGAAAAGATTGATTACATCAAAGGAGAATAGATATGGGGAAGATATTCACAAAGAAACATATTATAAGTGGTTGCATATTCGCAGGTGTTTTTGGTTTAGCAATGTATGAAGCATATAGACTTACTCCTGCAAAACTTATTAAAAGTGATAAAGTATTCAACAAATTAGAAGAAAAAGTAGCACCTTTAGAAGATGAAGAGATTGAAAAGATTTCTTACTTCAACGAATTCGCTGCAAAGGTCACTGAAGCAGTTGATGAAGGAAACGATGAATATTTAGGCTTAAATGGTAAATTTAATAATTTTACTGTTTCATATCCTAGCAAAGATGCTTTAAGCAACTATACTATCGCAGTTGATGGTGATTTGAATGTTGTTATGAGATCTTTAAGCGATTTAGATTTATCAGTTGACTTAACAGTCTCTTATAACAATAAACCAGTAGATTTAGCGTTAGGTCTTGTTGATAAGAATGTATATTTTGCATTTAAAGATTTCAAAATTAAATCCGAATACGATAACACCAGAGAATTAGTGGATTATATCTTCGGTTCTTTCTTTGATCCTGAAAATGAAGATGGTTTAAAAGCACAATTTGATGTTCAAAACGTAGTAGATTTGATTTTTGGTCAAATTGATTTAGGGGCTTTTGATGTTTCTGCTCTTTCAGTAGTTGAAACTGATTTAGGTGATAATGTTGATGTTGACTTAAAGATTAAAGATATTGAATTAGGTCTCACAATTAGAAAAGAAGATCTAGCGTTATTAAACGTAGACTTAGGTGAACTTAAATTTGGCGATATCGCTATTAAAGGTGGAATCGATTTCAACACAATCGATAAAGTCTTAAAACTTGATGATCCATTATATCCAAAACAAAGAGGAGAATTCATTGAAGTTATCTCTTATAAGGGTTGGATTGATGATGCTTTAGATTTATTTAAAACTAGAAGTTTAGGATTAGATTTATCTGCTCAAATCAATTTATTAGATGAAGGTAACAAAACATTACTTGCGGATATTTCTTCTAAAGTTGATGTAAATATGGCTAATGTATTCGACTTCAATAATTTGAATCTTGATAACGTTATTAAACAAATTACTGAAGATACATTTGACGCTAAGAGTTTATTTAACTTAGATAATTTAGAATTCGGTGTTGATTTACAAGCTAAAGGTCAAAAAGATGAAGTTTATTCGAATGTGAACTTATCTTATTTTGATCAAACTGCATATTTAACTCTTAACGAACAAGAAGATGACGCTGTTATGAGAGCTAAAATTAGCACTGATACAGTTAACAAAATTTTAGATGCAGTTCCTAATTTAACTACTGCAATCGAAGGTCTTAAAGATAAAGATGTTCCAGAAGATGAGATAAAAGAAGCATCTGATGAAATCTTCTCATTTATTACTTCCAGTGAATTAGTTACTGGTATTAAAAATAATGACTTCTCTGGAATCATCGATATGATTAAGAGAATCTCAAACGATAACAAGAAGATTTATCTTGATATTGATTTATCTAAATTAGGTTTAGGTGCTAATTCAGAAGTTAATATGGTTTTAGATTCTTCTAGACCTGAAGATAAGAAAGTTTTATCAATTGACGTTAAAAACGTAGTAGTTGCGGATAAAGTTGAAATTAATTTATCCTTAAATACTTCTAAATTCTCACCAGATAGAATTAATCAAATTAAAGCAAAGAAAGATGCATTTGATGACTTATCATTTGTCCCAGGAGTTATTAATCAAACTAGTGATATCCTTAACGAAAAGAAGGGTAAGTTAACTATTTCTGGTTCTATGCTAGATGAAAATAACGAAGGCATCTTAATTAGTGGCGCTGCTCAATTTGACGCTAATGAAAATGTTGGATATGGTTCAATCAACTTAAGACAACTTGATGATGAAATTGTTAATCCAAACAAATACATCGATCATAAAATTGATTTTGATATTAACAATAATGGTGAAGTAGCCGCTGATAAGAATGCATTATTTGTTTATAACAATGAACTTAAAGCAAAGATTACTTTACAAACATTTGTTGATGTCTTCAATTTAGCAAAAGATTTATTAAATAGTGATGATGAAAGATTCACTAAATTTAAAGATTTATTAGGTGAATCATTAGTTAGTGGCGCTATTAATGACATCATCGATAATAAAGATTACTTATTAATTACTAAACCAACATTCTTAAAATCCATTAAGCAAGAAAATGGTGGTAACACTATTAGAGTAGTTGTTTCTAAAGAATTACTTGGTATGGAAAAAGATATCTCCTTGTGTATCAATTTTAAAGATACAGAAGAAGGAGAAAAACATCTTAAAGGAATTTCGCTCGCTGGATTAGAATTCTCAGGTAAAACAGTTAATTTAGAACTTTGCTTAGAAGATTTCGATGCATCATTCAAGAGCCCTGTTAATAAAGCTGATAACTTCATGGATTTCTCACAAGTTAAAGTATTATTAGACTTTGGTATTAATACTACTAAACTTAATTACTATCACTTAACTGCACAAGCACAAATTAAGCTATCTGTCTTAACAATGGCTAATATTAAGTTAGATTTCCACATCTATGTTGATGGTAAGACTACTAAAGTATATGGAGTATTTAAAGATGTTCCATGGTTAAGTGATATTGCATCTAACCATACCGCTACTTGTACAGTAAATACTGAATTAGTATTTGAACCTACTGAGGATGTTGGCGGCAAGTTCCATATTGTTTCTAATAAAGACTACTGGATTACTGATACTGTTACATACTGGCAATCTGATTCAGATAACTTCGTAAAGAATATTATTCAATACTTATTATGTGACTGCCTTGATATTAGAGAGAGTATCTCAGATAGTATCACTAACTCATCAGTTTCTACTGATAAAGCTAGAGATCCTAACTTTGCTAAGATGTTTACTGAAGATGGATTCAAGTATTCTAAGAATGAATCTACTGGAGTAAATACTTGGAATATTGGTTTGAATTTAAATCAAATCTTAGGTAACGATACTTTAGGTGAGTTAAAACTCAAACTTAACGGCAAAGATACTGAAGATAGTGGATTATTCACTGACGCTAATGTTGAATTAGGCGTAGCAAGTATATTAACTATCAACGCTGATATTAAACTTGAAAACCCTGATTTCAGTGTTAAAAATTGGCCATCAAGTATTCAAAGTAAATACGACAAGGTATTAAGTTGGTACACTAACTTACCTACTTCTAAGAAAGCTGACTTTGATGCTAATTATATGAACCAACCATTAAAAGGTTACAAGATGGTTTCTAAAATTGGTTACTTTTAATCTTAATTAATAGTTAAAATTAAAGGCGAATTTTGCATAAAATTATGCGCCTTTTAAAATCAAATATTACAAGTTATTTCAAATTGCTATTTTATTGATAAAAAAATGAGCAGTTTTTAGATTTTTAAATGTCTTATTATTGAAACGATTTAATCCCTAAAGGATTGATGAATTTAAAACTAAAGAAACATTATTTGATAACCTCCTACAAATAATGTTTCTTTAGTTTTAAATTCATCAATCCTTTAGG
>JAILIF010000098.1 GCA_024695405.1 Bacilli bacterium | reverse complement strand
GGTGATAATGCTTTATCTATCTATAGATTTCCTATTTTAGAAGATGAAATATTTTATGTATTAAATCAAATTGCAGGGTTATTAGAAAAAGGAGTTTCTCCAGAAGACATTTATATCTATGTGAGTAATGAAAATGCATTATTTTATTTGAAAAAATATTATAAATCTTTTGGATTTACAGTTAACTTTCCTAATTATCAATCTTTATATTCTCAAGAGTCTGTAACTATTTTCTTAGCTAAAGCAAAGGAGAATAAATCTTTTGAAGCAGCGTTAGAACTATTAGATAACGAAATCAACACTTCTGAAGAAATTAAAAACCTTTTACATGAATTATGTGCAGTGGATTTAGAATTTGATAAAAAGTACGATTACATCGCATCATATTTAAAAACTAGAATGTTGCAAAGCACTCGTTATGATAATGCGGTTAATGTCATTTCTTCACCTATTTATGATGAGAATAAATATATTTTCATCCCTTGCTTTGCTCAAAATATTTATCCAACTTCTTATAAAGATAATGGATATATTTCAGACGCTGATAAAGAGGAACTTCATGTATTAACTTCTCTAGAGAAATGTAGAATTGAAGATGATCTTTGTAGGGATTTCTTACTATCTAATAATAAGTTCTTCTTATCTAGATCAGGAGCATCTTTCTCAGAAAAATATTTCCCATCTCCATTTGTAAATTCATTAGGCATTAATGAAGTTGATATAAACGATCTTCCAACTGTAATTTATTCAAAGAAATATGGTGAATATCGTTTAGGAATTGATAAAGATAATAAATTATTTTTCTTACAAGAATCTAAATGTATGGATTCTTTGGAACATCAACTAGATATTAACTATAGAAATTACGATAACCAATATAGTGACGCGCAAGCTATGTCTCCTAATGATTGGTTAGAGCTTTCTTATACATCCGTAAAAGAATACTATAGTTGCCCTTTCTCATATTACTTAGATAATGTTTTAAAGATTTCTGAGTTTGAGGATACCTTCTATACAAAGTTAGGTAAAGTTGCTCACTATGTATTTCAACATCAATATGATAATGACTTTGATTTTGATGTAGCTTTTGAAACTGCAAAAAAGGAATATCAATGGGAAGCAGATGAAGAGCTTTTCTTAGAAAGACTTAAAGATGATATTAAACTCGCTAGCGATGCTTGTTTAACACAATATAGGTCCTACGCAACTAATCCAAAAGTCCTTACTGAAAAAGAATTATCAGTTAAGTTAGATGAACATATAAAAATTAAAGGGTTTGTTGATAAGATTATGCTTCTGGATAATTCAGAAGCAATCTTAGTCGATTACAAAACTGGTAATGAGTCATTTGAAAGAAACAAATTAGAATACGGCTTATCTATGCAATTACCTACGTATGCTTTCTTATTTAATAACACAAAAGAATATGAAGATTACCATATAGCAGGCTTATATATTAATAACGTAATAAACACTAGTTTTGGAAGTGAAAGAAATGATGATGAAGTCATTGATTCTTATTTAAAACTTAATGGTGTTACAGTGGCTAATTTAGAATCTATTAAGAAAATTGATTCTTCTATTAATAACGAAAAATCTTTCTTCTTAAAAGGTGTCGCTCTTAAAAAAGATGGAAACTTTAAAAAGAGTAATGGTTTAGTAGGAGACGAAGAACTAAAACAAATGGAAGATTTAGTGCTTGCAAAATATAAAGAAGCTGCACAAAAAATTAGAAATAACGAATTTGAAATTTCTCCATTATTTTTAGATAACGGTGGAGCATGTAAATATTGTGAATATAGAGACATATGTTTCGTAAAAGCAAATCAAAGACGCGGCAAGAACGAAGAGGATGATAACGATGGCGATGAATTGGTCTGATGAACAAAAATTAGCCATCTATAATGGTGGCCATAATATCCTTGTTTCAGCAGGTGCTGGTAGTGGCAAGACAGCTGTTTTAAGTGAACGTATTTATCAATTAGTTAAGAAAGGAAACGCAATTACTCGTTTCTTAGTTTTAACGTTTACAAACGCAGCTGCTATGGAAATGAAATCTCGTGTTAGAGATAAGATTCTTAAAGATGAAGAATTAGCTCACCTTGCACCAGATATTGAAAACGCACATATTGAAACATTTGATGCCTTCTGTTTGTTCCTAGTTAAGAAATACGCAGCAGTTTTAAATATATCTCCATCTATTGTAGTTATTGATCAAACTATTCTTTCCATTCAAGAAAGTAAAATAGTAGATACAATATTCAAGAATTGGTATGTAAGTAAAGACCCATTATTTGAAGAACTAATTGTTAAATTTAGTATTAAAAACGATGAGAGATTAAAAACATTAGTTAAAGATATTATTAGACTTGCTAATCTTCAATTGGATAAAGAAAAATTCTTTAAAGAATTTGATGAAACATATTTAAAAGAAAGTTTTGTTAAAGACTTAATAGAAGAAGAATATAAAAATAGCATCAAAACTTTAGAAAGCTTATTGCCTTATTGTGCTCAACTAGAAACAACAGAATTAGCAGAAAACGCTGAAGCTATTGTTGAATATTATTTAAGTGCTAGAAATTATGATGCATTAAGAGACTTATATGCTAGAGAAGACAAACCTGATTTTATTAAAAAGAAAAGTGAAGTTAAGGATTATATAAAAGAAACTATTAAAAGTGTAACTAGCGATTCTTTTGGTGATTCTAATTTCATCATCTCTTTGTTTAATGAATATAAAAAATATATTTCTTTAATTGTTAAGATTGCTAAAGAAGTTGATGACGAATTAACCGCTTTCCAAAAAGAACATAACGCTTATTCTTTTGCGGATATCGCTAAGATGGCAATTAAGTTAGTTAGAAATGACGAAGTCTCAACTGAAATATCAAATTTATTTGATTTTATTTTAGTTGATGAATATCAAGATACTTCTGATGTTCAAGAAGAAGTAATTACTAGATTAAGTAGAAATAATCTTTATATGGTTGGGGATGTTAAACAATCTATTTATAGATTTAGAAACGCTAATTGTAATATCTTTAATGATAAATTTGTCGCTTATAAAAAAGGCGAAGGCGGAGAAGAAATCGATTTAAATAAATCCTTCCGTTCAAGAGAACAAATTGTTAACGCTGTTAATGATATTTTTGGTCAATTAATGAGAAAAGAAATTAACATCATCGATTACAAAAACGGTCACAATTTTGAATTTGGAAATAAAGGCTATTGCGATAACGTTGAAGAAGGAAATAACTATAGTGTTGATATTGCTACATATGCTTTAGAAGAAAATGAAAAAGCTTTTGATAAAGAAATGGGCATCATCACTAGTGATATTATTAGAAAGATTAATAGCGGTTATAAAGTTCTCGATAAAGAAAATGGATTTAGACCATGCACTTTCAAAGATTTCGCAATTATCATTGATAGAAAAACAACATTTGACGATATTAAAAAATATTTCTCTGAAAAGAATATTCCTATAAACGCAATTCAAGATGAAAGTTTGATGAGTTCTCAAATTACATTTGTAACCAAGAACCTAATTCGTCTATTCTACTGCGTTAAGAATAATCTATATGATTTACATTTTAAACACGCATATTGCTCAATAGCTCGTTCTTTCTTAGTTCATGATTCAGATAGAGACATTCATAGAAACATCAAGATGAGTGGGTTTGAAAATCTTGAATTAACAAAGAGAATAAAAAGTGTTGTGGACTCTTGTTATGATTCTTCTTTATTTGAGATATTAAACGCTTTATATAATGAATTTGATATCTATTCAAAAATTCCTTCTATTGGAGATTGTTCATCTAGCGCTCATAAGTGTGATGTCTTCTTAAATTTTGCTTCAAATATGGATAGTTTAGGATTCTCTTTAGAAGATATGTATAACTTCTTTGATGAATTATCTAATTCGGATTGTGATATATCTTTTGCGGATAATTCAAGCGCTGAAAACGCAGTTACATTAATTAATATCCATAAATCTAAAGGATTAGAATATCCAATTATCTATTTCCCATTCTTAGCTAAACAATTTAATAGAACAATGAAGAATTCTTCTTTTGCAGCAGATCAAAAGTATGGTGTTACTTTGCCAATGCTTGGAAGAAACGCCAAAGATTCTTTCTTAATTCATTTGATTAAAGATAAGGATGTTAAAGAAGACTTTGAAGAAAAACTACGTTCATTCTATGTTGCTTTAACACGTGCAAGAGAAAAGATAGTGATGGTGATTAATGAAGAAAAATTAGCTAAAGGTATTTTTGATGTTACTAAAGCTAATAACTTTGTAAGCATTTTAAGTTCAATTGATTACCAAAAATACTTGGCTAATTATGAAGTAACTAATGAGACTTTAAATATTGCTATAGATAATAAAGAGAAACAAGATATCACAATTAAATCTATCAATGTTGAAGCTAAAGAAATTGTTAGAAAGAAAGCAAGCAAAGAAAAGAGCATTGATGTAGATGAAAATGTATTAAAGTTTGGTACAAAACTTCACTATGCTTTAGAACTACTTAATCATGAAACAAAAGATTTATCTTATATTAAAGACTATAGAATAAGAAAATATGTTGATAATGTAGTTAATTCATTTGTATTTAAAGATATTAAAAACGCTAAAATACTTCATGAATATGAATATTATGATGAAGTTAGTGGTGTTAATGGTATCATCGACTGCTTGATTATTAAGGAAGATGAAGTGGATATTGTTGACTTCAAATTAAAGAATATTTCTGATAGTCATTACAATGAGCAGTTGAATATTTACGCTGACTATGTTAAAAAAATATGCAAGTTACCAATTAAAAAATATTTAATAAGCGCGATTACAGGGGAGGTAAGAGAAGTTGAATAATTTAAGTAAGCCATTTGATAAAGAAACATTTTTAAAGGGTATTTCTACAATTGGATTACCTGAATTTTTTGACGCTGACTTCTGTTATGATGTTTATCTTTTGGCTAACGAAGCAATTGAAACATTAAATGAAAGTAATATTCGTATTGTAACTAAAGATATCAATCAACATGCGATTGTTTTATATTGTGCTGGTGAAATTTTATACTCAATTGATAATAATCCTAATAACTATCCTGCGCTTAAAAACGAAGAAGTAATGAACCAAATGGCTAGTGTAGTAGCGGATAAATATCTTTCTTTATCTATGTTTAATCATGACCAAGGAAAGATGACTAATAAGTTCTTACCACCATGCAGTAGTTTGGATGTATATGTTAACTTTATGTTAAATATTGTTAACTCATATAAAAAGAATGATCCTCGTTCAACTCTTATTACTGACTTGTTGAATAAATCGTTAAGTATTTCTCGTTGTATTTTAAATCTATTAGTAGATGGATATGAAACAGAAGCATTTGCTTCTTGGAGAACACTTCACGAATGTGAATGTACATTAATTCTCTTAGATAAATATGGTGAAGATTTAATGAACAGTTATCTTAAACATATGCAGTTTGGTTTAGCATTTAATAATTCTATTGAAGATAAAACTAAACAAGATGAAATCTTCTATTCAATGAAAGATGAAATGAAGACCCATGATTTAAAATCTAAAGATATTAAAAAGTATATTGAGTATGGTTGGATGTACGCTATTCCAGAAACTAATACTGACCCTAAATTTAAACTTAACTTTAGAGATGGATTAGAAAAACTTGCAGGATTAGAAAGTTATAATCAAAGATACGAGCTTTCTAGTGAAGTCATCCATAGTACTCCGTTATTAATTTATTCTAGAAAACAATATTTCTATTACTTAACTTTGTTAAGCTTGTATGAAAGTTTCTTTAGATTAGAAAAAGTATTCTCTACATTATTTGTACGTAGAGTTAG
>JAILIF010000046.1 GCA_024695405.1 Bacilli bacterium | reverse complement strand
GTTACAACTTTATAATATCTTTAGGTTAACTGCTTTAAAAAATTTATTGTTTTGCTTTTATCAATCGAAATTCCAAATGGTTTGTAATCTGATTACATATCCAACTCGTTTAAGAACATAGAACATACCGCGAATTGAATAATTAAACGCAACTTTTTAAAATGACAACGATTTGGTAAAACTAAATGCAACATTTCGATAAGAATAATTGCGTTTAGTTTTTCTTATATTCACAAATCATTCAATTTTTTATACTATTTTGTTAGCAAAAGGTTTTTCGAAGTATGCTGAAAACAAGTCCCAAACGCAACTTGTAATACTAAACGCAACGCCTCTTGCTAAAAATAATCTCTAGTATTTGTTGTATTTGAGTATTTTTACTTCATCAGGGTCGATTGTTCTTAAACCTAATTTATTAAGGATTTCTGCTCCAAAGTATTCGACAAACAAATCAATTGGTCTCTGACCATCTATTGAATTTAAATATCTAGAGTTTAAATTTGATGAGATTTCGTTGCACTTTTCAAATGTGAAATCTCTCAAATCCTCGCCTTTCGGAAAGATAATCCTCAATTGTTGATTAAGGTTTTCTACGAAAGGCTTTTCATTTGAAGCGCCTGGATTACAGAAGAAAACCCTAGTTCTAACAATTCCATCATCTCTGATTTCAATATCTCTAAATAGGCTAAATCTTGGATCTCTATCGGTGACAATTGCTTCGAAAACTTTTTCAAATTTACCGTCCAATAATTTATCCAATTGATTAAACATATTTAATACGTCAATTTCTTTCAGATGAGAAAACGGAATTAAATAAACGAATTGAAATTGTGGAATGACTAATGTCATTATCATTTGTTCACTAGTGCGTGGAGCACCTAAAAAATCCATTTCCCAATAAACAATTATTCTATTTTTCGCCTGATAAACTAACCAATCCGAGAATAAATGATGGCTTCTATCAATGTTTTTATTCTCTTCATATTCGTAATCGCTAGGAAGCTTGGATCTTCTTCTTTTCAGAGTTACAACTCTAGGCAAATCTATCGGTCTAACTGATATTTGTCCTTTATGAGAATAGTTATAAATAGACTTTAGACACCTCGGTAAATTATTTGTCTTTTTAATATGATAAATAGACTGTCCAGCCTTTACTCCTTCTAAAATTGCTTTATCGAATTCGTTGTATTCTCTTGAAGTCATATTAATACCTTCTCTACAACGTTTTCGTAATTCTATAGCTTCCTTATCAGCTTGCTGTGGGTTATAGAAGTAGTGATTTCTTTTACAACAATTGATGTGTTTGCAGTTTATACAGATGTACGGGAATCTTGTTTCAATATTGCATTTGATTTCAAGATATTTGTCACATACTTCTAGCGATTTACAGCCAGCACATTTTAAGCTACACATCATACGGCCACATCTATGCTTTAATGAGCATGTATAGTTTCTAGAACATGTCGAACATAAAGAAGGCTTAGTTTCTCTTTTGAAGCTAATATAACGATGTTTCAAAATTTCTCTTGAAACAGATGATTTATGGCAACCTAATATATGCGCAATTTCTGTTGCTGTTTTACCATCTTCCAAAGATTGAATGAGTATTTTTCTTTTAGAAAGATTAAAATGTTTGTCTTTGTTAATCCCCATATAATTCTCCTTTCTATGGATTAGCAAGAGGCAATTTAATTATATAGGAAGAACTAAATGCGACTTATTTCTCTAAAGTTGCGTTTACTTTTACAATTAGCGACATAGAACATACAAATAAAGAATGAAAATTTATTTTAATTTTTTGCAAAACGCGCGCATATATCGTATTATATTTTTGAAATTTATTAATAGATAAGAATGTAATAATTTAAATTTATTTTTGATTTAGAGGTAATATGCAACAAATCCAAATTGCTTATAAGAATAGCACTGATTTTATAAATAAATTGCTCCAACTCAGAAATTATCTTGAAGATAATGTTCTTGAAGAAAGGGAAATAATTTTTCATATTACATGGTCAGATAATGTGAAAGGAAAACTACCAACTTGCATTGACAAAATAGAAGAAATTTTTCCTAATGCAATGTACTATGGGAACGAAGCATCTGGCAATATTGCAGCTGGCGAATTTTCTTTAGGAATTCACATTACTTGCTCAATTTTTGAGAGTAAAAGATCTAAAATTGATCTTATTTGGATTGAAAAAGGTACAAAAACTCCGACATTGAATAGTCTGTGGAATATTTGTATAAATAAGAAAGATTTAAAGGCTGTAGAATTACTACCTACATATTCATATTCCGAATATTTAAAGTTAGATAATGAGATTCCTCCTTTAGGAGAAGATATTTATATCTTCGGAGGCATTGCTGCATCATATTCTAATTCAATCGAAAGTGCTTCTATTTTTGCAAAAGGCCATCCAAAAACCACTGATGCAATGATTGCAATAGTGTATTCAGGAAGCGATTTGTCATTTTCTTCAGATTTTGTTCTTGGCTTCGAAGCTGTGGGAAAATTAATGAAAATTACTGAAGTTGAAGGCAGATGTGTTAAGACAATTGATAACGTTAATCCTTTAAAACTATTGCAACAGTATTTAGGCAATTTAGCTGGCCTGCAAGAAACGTTTGTTTTTCCACTTATTGTCTATGAAGATGGTATTGAATATTTAAGAATTCCATCAAAAATTAATGAAGATGGAACAATGGAAATGTATGTAAATATTCCTCAAGGAACAGAAGTAAGAATCTCCTATGGAGATAGAAACGCTGTTCTATCTCAAATTCATCAAAAAGCACTTAATATTTCAGAGTTTAGGCCGGAAACTATTAAAGCATATTCTTGCGCATCAAGAAGAACTTTCTGGGGTAATGAAGAAGTTGGAAAAGAAACTAGAATTTTGAACCAAATTGCTCCATTATCTGGATATTATTCAAGAGGTGTTTACGTAAAAATTAATAACAAAATCAGAATTTGTAATGAAACATTATGCGTAATTTCTGTTCGTGAATTTGCTGGAAAAGATGCTATCCCTGTTGTTGTCACTTCTGAAGAAGTGGATAAATCAATGGTCTCTCGTCTTGCTTTCTTTACTAAGAAAGTCACTCAAGAACAACAAGAGGCTCTAGAATTAGCAGAAGAAGCTAATAAAGCAAAAACTAGATTCTTATTCAATATGTCACATGATATTCGTACTCCAATGAATGCAATTATTGGTTTCACAAATATAGCTTTAAAAGATATTGAAAATGATCCAAAAAAAGCATTAGAAGCTATTGAAAAAGTTCAAAATTCTAGTGAAATACTCTTATCAATTATTAACGACATTTTAGATATGAGTCGTATTGAAAGTGGAAAAGTAAAAGTAAAATATGACGAAGTCAATATTAAAACAATCCTAGAAAATATAGAACCAATTATGGCTAATTTAGCTGCTTCAAAAGACATTAATGTAAGCTATAAAGTAATCAATTTGAAGCATTCATTTGTTGAGATGGACACTGTCTTTGTACAAAGAGTATTAATTAATATCATAACTAACGCAATTAAGTACACAAATAATGGTGGTCGTGTAGATATTACTTTAGAAGAAAGCGAAAGTGATCAAGAAGACATTCATATTTACACTTATAAAGTTGCAGACACTGGGATTGGAATGAGTGAAGAATTCCAAAAACATATGTTTGAAGAATTCTCTCGTGAAGAGACTTCAACAATAAGTGGAATTCAAGGAACTGGTTTGGGATTACCTCTTGCTTTGAAATTAACTCAATTAATGGGTGGAAGTATTTCTTGTGTCAGTAAACAAGGAGTCGGTTCAACTTTTACAATAAAATTCCCATTTAAGTTCATTAAAAAACTCGACAATAATGAATCACATGACGATAAAGATTCAAAATTTGTCGAATTAAAAGGAAAAAAATTGCTCATTGTCGAAGACAATGTTTTAAACCGTGAAATTGCATTAGATATTGTTCAAGAAGAAGGAATAGTAGCAGAGACCGCTGAAAACGGAAAAATCGCTGTTGATATGTTGAAAGAAAAGGGCCCTGACTACTATGATGCAATTTTGATGGATATTCAAATGCCAATCATGAATGGTTATGAAGCAACGAAAGCAATTAGAGAAATGTATCCTAACGAAAATATAATTATCATCGCAGTTTCTGCTAATGCCTTTGAAGAAGACAAAGTAGCTTCTCTAGCAGCAGGAATGAATGACCACGTTGCAAAACCAATAAACATTGATGAATTAAAAGAAGCATTATTAAAACATATGAAATAAAGTCCAATCGAGACTTTTTTTCTTTCTAAATTATTCAATAAATTTACTAAGTAAATCGCGTGTGTTAATATGTGATAAGTTATTTGGAGAAAATAAATGGCGGAGAAAAATAATTTTTCTAAAACCGATTTCTTTAGAAGCAAACACGCTGCAATAAGAACTTTTATAACAGTCATTATGATTGTTTTATTTGCCGGTGCAACCATTATTTCAACCTTTCTAATTTTTAATAAAAACAGTGAATCAGGTGAAAACATTGAAACAGCTAAGAATTTATTACTTTGTTTAGCGCTTTTTGAATTAGTTCTTTTTGTTGGTTACTGCATTTGGATGTTACTAGATAACAAATACGAAATTAATAAACACGTTTTCGAAGTAACTGAAAATCTCTTAAAGGAATGTAAAAGTGCATTTTTAGTCGATTTTAAAAGTGATTCTTATAAACAAATAAGAGACATTGATTTAGTGTTTAAAGGAAAAACTAAAGACAATAGTTTTTTGACTGAAATACTTAAATATTTAGAAAATAATGTCTACTTTAAAGAACGTGATTTCCTCAAGGAAGAATTTGATTATAAAACTATCCTTCAAAAATTATCAAAGCAAGAATTTTACACACTATATTACCGTGAAATTGAGAATGAAAAATGTGAATGGGCACAAATAACTTTCTCTAATTTTTCACCTGAATTATTCTTAGTAACAATCTCTACTAGAGGCACAAAAATTCTTGAGGAAAAACTATCTACTTTGAAAGAGGAAGATTATTTTGCTTTATTCGTCGCTGATTTAGACCGAGACGAAATTACCACAATTAAAAGTTCACCTTTTTACAAAGAATCTGGCGGAACAGGTCAAATTGCCTCTTTTACTAATGCAATGAAATCTTTTTCAAAAGTTCATCAAGGAGACACTAAAGAGATTTTTGAAAATTTATCAAATATTGAATTAATAAAACAATCATTAATGATTGAAAATAAACGTGTATTTTTCTATAAATCTAGCGATCGTGTAGGTGGAAACTGGGTTAGTGTTACTAATTATGTTTTATGTAGAAATCAAGATGGAACTCCTGCGGTTATTTCTTTAGGCTTTAGTAAATTAGACTCATATGGTAGTGATAGACAAGAACTAAGATTACAGTTAAAAGACGCTTTAACAATGGCAGAAGGCGCTAACAAAGCAAAGAATTTGTTCTTCAACAATATGTCATATACAATTCGCACACCAATGAATGCAATTTTGACATATTCATCTCTAGCTAATTCACATATGGATAATTTAGATCAAGTATCTAGTTATCTTACAAAGATAAAAGAAACATCAAATCAGTTATCCGCTGTTATTAATGATATTTTAGATATGAGTAAGATTGAATCAGGAAGAATCTCTATTGAGGAAAGGAATGAAGACTTAAGAGAGATAATTCGTTCATTAAATGAGATTGTACATGCCAATATTCAATCAAAACAAATCAATTTTGAAACGAATGTCGACATCATTAATAAAAACATAATCTGTGATAAATTCCGTCTTAAACAGGCTATTTTAAATATTCTTTCTAATGCAGAAAAATTCACACCAGAAGATGGCACAATTGTTTTCTCTGTAAAACAGTTAGGGGATTTAGGAACTGGAACAGGAAAATATGAATTTAGAATTAAAGATACAGGCGTTGGAATGAATAAAGAAACACTCGAAACAATTTATAATCCATTTATCAAAAAGAATAGCTTTATTAATCCTGCAAATACCGGTAGTGGATTAGGTATGGTAATTACCAAAAACATTATTGATATGATGCATGGAGAAATTTCTATTTCCAGTATCCCAAATAAAGGAACAGAAGTAGTAATTACTTTACCATTGCAATACGCTGATGAACATGTAGAACAAGAAGAAACTAATATATACAGAGAAAAAGACTTTATCGGTACTAAATTACTATTAGTTGAAGATAATCCAATTAGTAGTGAAATATCTATGAATTCTTTAAAAGAATTTGGTTTTATTGTTGAAAGTGTAGAAAATGGTCAACAAGCAATAGAAGAATTAACAAAACCAAATTCTTCCGATTATTTAGCGGTTTTAATCGATATTTCTATGCCTGAAATGAACGGTTTTGAAACAACAAAAGCAATCAGAAAATTAAACAATAAAGCTTCTAAAATTCCTGTTATTGGAATGACTGGAAGTAAATTTAAAGAAGATAGGATTTTAATGGTTGAATCAGGTATGAATGGTTTTCTCCCAAAACCTGTTCAAATAGATCATCTTATTGAAATTCTTTCTAAAAATATTAAAAAGTAATCGTGTATTAATAAATAATATTGATAGAATATAAAAAACACGAGGATATCTATGACAGTTAAAGAATTCTATACACAAATAAATGGTTCGTACGATGAATTTTTAGGACGCGTTGGAACTGAAGAACGCGCTAAGAAATATATCCGTATGTTTGCTATGGATGAAACATTTAATGAATTGAATGCTGCAATTGCTAATAATGATATCCCAACTGCATTTAGAGCTGTTCATACATTAAAAGGTTTATCTGCAAATTTAGCTTTAACTGATTTATACAATTCAAGTGTTGTTTTAACTGAAATATTCCGCAATTATAATGGTGAAGACTACGCTAGCGCATTAGCAGATGTAAGAGAAAAATATAACAACATTATTCAAGCAATTGCGCTTTTAGATTAATAAAATACATATTTAAGAAAGTGGTGTAGGAAACTATATCACTTTTTTTAATTTTCCTCTTGCAACTATATATCTCATAACTTATACTAAATGCACGTTTACTAAACGATGATTTATTGAAATGAAAGAAGTTGTAAATAAGAGAGCTCTACAAAAAGAATTAACATCAAAAGCAATTCTAAGCGCTAGCTTGAATGTTTTTTCTACTATTGAATATAACGCTGCAACTTTTACTGATATTTCAAAAATCGCTAAAGTTACTAATGGTTTAATTGTTCAACGTTTCGGTTCTAAAGAAGCGTTATATTCGCAATTATTAAATGGGATTTTGTCTGATTTCCCAACATTTAAAAATACAAAAGATTTAAATGAATGCTTATTAGAAATTATTCATTTTATTAAAGCAATTGGCACTCGTTCTAAAGAAGAATTATCATTTTTTAATACTGCAATTAGGTCTTTCAATAATTTGCCAAACAGTTGTAAAGAAGTAATATCAAACCTCTTTTTAACTACTAAAATTAATATCTTTTTTAAGGATGAAGTAGATTTAGGAAAGATAAAAAACAAAGACGAATTTGATGTATTAACTAGATTTATTGAAAACTGTTGTGACCTCACTTTGGAATATTTAAAAATGGGTGAACAATATGTCTCAGATGATGTTTATATCCAATTATTTAAGAAATTAGACGCAGTTGATGAAGCAAAATATTCTTTATCTAATGAAGCTTCTATTTTTGAAAGTATTTCTGATAAAGCTTTGAAACTTTATAACATTACTACTTGGTATGCAGAAATTAGTGAAGATCGTGAGCCTGCATTATATTTTCCAAAAACAATATTACGTAAAGCTGGTGTAAGTGATGATGCATCTCCACAATATGTTTATAAGTTTATTCTTAATCACGTTGAAGAAGACGATATTTCAGTTGTAACTGAAGCGATTCATAAAATGTTATTAGGTCAATATGTCGAATTTGAATATCGCTGGTCTGCTCCATCAATGAGAACTATATATTATCGTTGTTCAGGAAAACGTACTGGACTTGAAAACGGCATTACACGTTTTGAAGGCATTTTACAAAATATTACTTCATTTAAAACTTTAAGAAATCGTAATAAAACACGTAATTTCTATTTAAATTTAATTGCACAAGATTACGAATATGTTGGTTATGTCAATTTAGGACTAACTCCTGATGATGATTATGTCGAGGATTTCAAAACATCTGAATTCTTAAATAAATTGACTGAAAACTGGGGTCACAGTAACAATTTTACTGACCGTTTTAATGTCTTAATTAACAAAGTTTTAACTAGTGTTGACCGTGAACGTTTCACAAAAGGCGACAGCAGACAAAATATCTTAAACAGTTTGAAAAAAAGTGGCACTTTTAAGACAACATTTAAGATTAGATATTTTGGCGTTGTTTATGACTATGAAGTAGTCTTTTTCCCTGATCGCGAAGATGACAGAAGTATCGCTGGATTAGTTTGTGGCATTCGCTTAGTTAATAATAATTCTTCTAGTATTTCCCAAGGTGAAACAATTCCATATTTTGAGAATAAACAAAATAAGATGTCTAACTTGTTATTGGAAAATTATGACGCAGCATTCTTGGTAAACTTAAAAGACCATACTTTTGATATTTGCAAGCAGGATACAGTTTTTGCAAGAAGAAATAGTTTCATCCCTGATTTCGAAGCATACATTCAAGCATATGTTAAAAGAGATGTTTATTTTGAAGATATTGATAACATGCTTTTAGCAACAGATTTAGTCAATTTAAGATTATCACTAGAAGACAAAGGAACTTTAACTGTTTATTATCGTGATATCTCTAAAGGAATGCCATATCACTATTTATTACGTGCTACAAAAGGTGATAACAATATGGCATTAGTGGTTATCACAAACATTAATGCAGAATACGAAGCAGCTAATCAAAACATTGATAAATTAGAAGAAGAAATCCGTTCTAAGGATAGAGAAATCTACGATAAAAACAATATCATCGAAAATGTTAATGAAAGCATTATTGATTTGATTGGCGACATAGTCGAAACACGTAAAGATAAAGGTTTTAACCACTCATATCAATTCAAATATTTGACTTATATTTTTGGTACTCAATTAATGCAAGATTACCCTGAATTAGGTTTAACAAACGATTTTGTAGCTGAAGTAAGCGAAGCCTCTGTTATTCACGATATTGGTAAATTAGCTATCCCTGAAGAAATCATCTATAAACAAGGTAAACTTACAAAAGAAGAATTTGAAGTCATTAAAACCCATGCTTCACATAGTGAAAAATTATTAAATAAGCTCAAAAATGTCTACGATAGTGCATATTTCAAAATCTTAACTGATGTATGTAAATACCACCATGAAAGATGGAATGGTGAAGGATATCCTTATGGATTAGCAGGCAACGATATTCCTTTATCAGCTCAAATTGTTGGATTAATTGATGCTTTCCACGCTTTAACTTCAAAAAGAACTTATCGTGATGCATATGAGGTTGATTCCGCAGTTGCAATGATTATTAACGGTGAATGTGGTTCATTTAATCCTATATTCTTTGATTCGCTTAAAAAATGCGTCAGTAACATGAGTGAATACATGAATAGTGGAAAAATTGTTTCTGCTGCTTCAATTAATAAATCAGCAATAGAAACATATAAATTTAATACAGTAATCAATAATCAAACATTCCCTGTTTTAACTCAAATTTCTGAACAAATGCCTACTGGTTTCTTTATGTATAGAAATGACGCACAAGGCTCACTATTATATTTTAATAATATAATGGTTAAATATTTTAACTGTGCTAATCGTGAAGACTTTATAAAATACGTAAATAATTCATTTAAAGGTATTGTCCACGCTGATGATTTTGAAAAGACTGTTAATATTATTAATAAGCAAGTCGTAAAATCTAGCAAACACTTAGAGCACACTAAATATCGTATTGTTTGTAAGAATGGAGAAGAGAAGATTCTTGATCACTTTGGATATATTTCTCATAGTGAATCATTTGGTGATATTTCCTATGCATTCGTGCAAGATGTTACACAATTAGAGTCTAATAATCAAACTCTTGGATTAGCAAAATCAGCTGCGAAGATTGTTGAAAAAGAACCAACTAATAAACCTAGAGTAAAAACTCTTGAAGGCACTAGAATTTTAATTGTTGATGATAATGCTTTATCTCGTTTTATGACTAAAGAGACTCTTGAAGATGAAGGTGCTATTGTTAGTGATTTCTCCAGTGGTGCAACCGCTCTTGAAGCAATCAAAAAATTCAAACCATTTGATATTATTTTAGTTGATTTAGTCATGCCAGAAATGAACGGCGTTGATTTAACAAAAGCTATTCGTGATTGGGAAGAAGATAAGGATATTCGTGTTCCAATCGTTGCTGTCACTGGCGAAATTGAAAGTGACTTAGCAAAACAATGTTTAGAAGAAGGCGCGAATGGTTGTATGAGTAAACCTTTAATCATTGAAGAATTGGCAAGACTTTTAATTCTTTCTATGAAAGAACATTCAAATAGAATGGAAAGAAAACTTACTTCTACAATTCAAAAAGCAAATACAGACGTTCTTACCAACGTTAAGAATAGAACTGCACACGCAGAAAGAATTGAACAAATTTCTTCTATTCTTAAGACAAATCCATACTATGAATTTGGTATCGTTGGTGCCGATATTAACAACTTAAAAGTTGCTAACGATAAATTTGGCCACGAGATTGGTGATATGTACATTAAAAACTGTTGTAGAATGCTCTGTGAAGTATTTACACATTCACCTGTTTATCGTATCGGTGGTGATGAATTCTCAGTCATTCTTGAAGGCCAAGATTTAACAAATTATAAAGAATTAATGGATCAATTAGACAAGATGAATAGACGTGCTTCTGCAATTAAGGAATATGAAAAAGGTAGGGCACATATTGCTATGGGTGTAGCTATATATAATCCAGAAACAGATATGACTATCGATGATGTTATTAAACGTGCTGATGAAGCTATGTATAAGAACAAAGAACTTGAGAAAGCTAGAGTAGCAGGTTCATTCGTCTTCGTAAAAGATGGAAAATAATAGAAAACGCGCCATTTAAGACGCGTTTTTCTATTCTTCGGTAAATTCCTCAACAGTCTCATTAACTTCTTCTGTAGGAGTTATTTCTTGATTAATTTCAGGATTTACTTTGTTTTCTTTGATAGTAGTTTCTATAACTTCATTTTCTAATTTAATTTCTTCCTTCACAGGTTCTTCGGAAGTATTGTTTTTATTTGTTTCTTCTTTTTGTGCTTTCTTAAGAGCACGTCTTTCTTTTTTTATAATTCTTCCTTCCTTACAGAATTTATGGAACCCTTTGAAGAAATGCCCATTAAACATCATTATTAGACCCATCAATTGTTCCCAGTGAATTGCTCCGCCTGACATTCTTGATAGTCCTCTTAGTGGCAAATTATATACGCCCATAATTAATGTATTTGCAGTTTTACCTTTACCAATCTTTTTCATGAACCAAATAGCAAATCTAATAGCACAAGAGAATAATCTTCCAGTCCATCCTTTTGCGTATCTTAATTGTTCGATAGTGGTGTAAATATCAACATTAATTCTCGTCTTCTTTTTGTTAATAAATTGAATATCCCCATTAGGAATTTCTCTACCTAATAAAGCTTCAAATTGATTGTTTGGGATGTTGTTAATAATTCCATCAAAATATGAATGAACTTTTCCAGGATCATAAGGAATTACAGATAAATTGCCTACTTGTTTAACTGATCCTTTAAGTTCAAATGAATTAGAGGAACCACCTATGTAAAGATAATAAGTTCCGCCTTCAATTTCCCATTGGTTAGATTTAACGTTAAAGAATCTAAATGTGTATTCATCAAAAGGAATAGTAACTTCTTTTGTTTCTCCTGGTTCTAATGATACTTTTACAAAACCTTTTAGTTCTTTATTTGCTCTAAAGATTCTTGAACCTGATAAAGAAACATATAATTGACATACTTCTTTTCCAGGAACTTCACCAATATTAGTTACTTTAAAACTCACTCCTGTTTGTCTAACAGCTAAGGCAGTATATCTAAATTCTGTATAAGATTTTCCGTAACCAAATGGATATCTAACTGGAATATCATTTTTTCCATAATATCTATAACCAACGTAAATGGATTCTCTATATTCAGCAGTATTTAATTTCTTATGGAAATAATTCACAGTAGGATTATCTTCATACTTAAACGGATATGATTCACTTAATTTTCCAGATGGATTTACTTTTCCAGTTAAAACATTAAGTAGCGCTTCCATAGCTCCTTGACCTGTTAAATGATAGTGGAGCAATGCATTAACTTTATTAGCAAAAGGTAATTCAACAGCACTTCCAGAGCATAAACAAACAACCAACTTTTTATTTGCTTTAATTAATTCATCTACTAACTTAAGTTGACTTTCAGGTAACTTCATCGAATCTCTATCAATACCTTCAGCTTCACTTAATTCATCTAATCCAATCATCAAAATAACTGAGTCAGATTCATTTGCTAACGTGATAGCTTTTTTAATGGCCCCATCGTTTGCTTTGTTTTTGAAATCGAAACCTTTTGAATAACCAACGAAATTGATTTCGTAGTTAGGAATTAGATTTAACAAATTATCTGCTTTATATGAATTTACTTTAGAGGAACCCGCTCCTTGATATCTTATTTGTTCGGCAAATTTACCAATCACACAAACTTTTTTATTTGGTTTTAGTGGTAAAATTCCATCATTTTCAAGAAGAACAATACTTTCTTCTGCAGCTTCAACAGCAAGTTTATGATTGGCTTCTAAATCACATTTATAAGTCTTGTTTTTATCCTTTTGTGTTTTAAAAACTAAGTCTAAGATTCTATCAATATTTCTATCTAAATCTTCTTCTTTTAAAGTGCCATCATTGACTGCTTTAATAATCTCTTTTTTAGTGTCACCATCAGTGGTAGGCATTTCTAAATCATTACCTGCTAAAATACCTTGGATATGATCATTAGATCCGCCCCAATCAGTAACCATTACACCTTTGTATCCCCATTCATTTCTAAGAATATCTGTTAGGTGTTTATTTTCATTTGTGTATGTACCATTTACTGGATTATATGAAGACATAATACAGTTTGGTTTACCTTCTTTTACTGCTATTTCAAAGTTGGTTAAATATATTTCTCTAAGAGCCCTTTCATCAACAATCGAATCAATATTCATTCTTCTTAACTCTTGAGAATTGCATGCGAAATGTTTTAAACATGCACTAACTCCACTCTGTTGAACACCATTAACAATATTAGCGGCCATCTTGCCTGCTAAATATGGATCTTCTGAAAAGTACTCAAAATTACGACCACATAAAACATTTCTTTTAATGTTTAATCCTGGTCCTAAAAGAACATTTACATCTTGGTATCTTGCTTCTTGTCCTAAAGCAATACCGACTCTATTTGCTAATTCAATATTCCATGAAGAAGCAAGAGCAGAAGCAGTAGGAAAACATGTAGCTTTAGTGGATTCGTTTAATCCCAAATGATCAGCACTTGCGATTTGTCTTCTTATTCCATGAGGACCATCCGCAAGAAATATGAAAGGAATATTTAGTCTATTAATTTCTTGAGTTTCCCAGAAATTCTTTCCAGACATTAAAGACGCTTTTTCTTCCAAAGTCATTTGCTTAATAATGTTTTCATACTGTAGTTTTGGCATATTAATAATTCCACCCCTTAAGTCTCGATACTATTCTAGTGGTAAATCTAGTAAGAGGAGGCCTAATGAATGTAGGAATTAGAGTGATAAATACTGGTAAACATTTCCATCTAATCTTCTTAAACAAACGCTTATCGAAAGCTTTGCAATCTCTTTTGACTTGTTTAAAAGCTTCTCTTCTTTCTTTACCTCTTTTTAAGAATGCATATGTATAACAAAGAACGTACATTTGAGATAAATCTTTTAATACATATCTTTGTTTTTTCTTACTCCATTTAGAATAATCTTCACTAGTGAAATGTTTGAATGTAGCAGTAAATGCTCTCATTTCATGCAGAAAATTCTTTTGCATATTTGGAATAGAAACTGATTGTCCTATATCTCCTAATGCATATCTATAAATTGGTTTATCAATATAATAGAAAGAATTTGCACATCCTAATATAAAGTAAACAAATTCATTATCTTCATAGAAAGTTTTCTCTACCAATGCCATGTTGTTATCTTTCAAAATTTGAGTTTTAACAAATGTCATATGGATCATCAAGTATTCAGTAAATGGTAAGAACTTTGTCTTATCATAACCAATAGTTTGATTAAGCTTGAAGAATCTTCTAATTCCACATCTTGTCTCTTTATTACGAGTTTTGTAGACTGCAATATAATCCGCTAAAAAGATGTCAGGCAAATTATCTTCTTTTTGAAGTTTTTTAATAGTATCTAATAGATGTAACAAGCCTTCTCTATCTAAAGTGTCATCAGAATCACAACACTTAAAATACAATCCTTCAGCAATTTTATATGCTGCATTCAGCCCAGATCCATGACCCCCATTTTCTTTGTCGATGACTTTAAAGTAATCTGGATATTTTTCTTTAAACTCATTCGCGATTTTAATTGTTCCATCTTTACTTCCATCATTAATAACAATAACTTCAACATCTTCATAGCCTAATAAAGATTCTAATGTTTCTGCTAAGAATTTTTCGGAATTATAACTAGGAACAGCAATAGAAAGTAATTTCATATATTCCACCTAAAAATAATTTTCTCTTAAAGAAATTATACATTAAATCAGTATATTTTGATATAGACTATTTGAAAGTCTATCTATCAATTTAGTGCATAGAAAAAGTAGACAAGTGTCTACTTTATAGTTTTAAAAACTTACTTAATTGGTTTTAAAACTTTTAATCCACCCATAAATGGCTGGAGAACTTCTGGAATTTTAACACTTCCATCTGCTTGTTGATTTTGTTCAAGAATAGCAGGGAAAATTCTAGAAGTTGCAAGTCCAGAAGCATTTAATGTATGAACATATCTAGTTTTTCCAGTTGCGGAATCTCTATATCTACACATTGTTCTTCTAGCTTGATAATCTCTTGCGTTAGAAGCACTACTGACTTCTTTATAAATACCAATACTTGGTAAATATACTTCAATATCATAAGTTCTAGCCATCGAGTGAGAAATATCACCAGCAGCTAATTTAGAAACTTGATAGTGGAGTCCTAAACCTTTAACTAATCCTTCTGCTTTAGCAACGAGTTCTTCAAATGCTGCATCAGAATCTTCAGGTTTTGTGTATTGAACCATTTCGACTTTATCAAATTGATAACCTCTGATCATTCCACGTTCTTCAGTACGATATGAACCAGCTTCTCTACGATAGCATGGGGTATATGCGAAGAACTTCTTAGGAAGTTCATCTTCTTTTAAAATCTCGTCTCTATATAGGTTAACTAATGCAGTTTCTGCAGTAGGTAATAAGAAACGTTGTGGTTCTAATCCTTCAAGCCAGAAAACATCTTCTCTGAACTTAGGGAATTGGCCTGCACCAAATCCACTTTGTTCATTTAATAAGTGTGGTGGAAGGATAAATGTATAACCATCTTTAAGATGAGTAGTGATGAAATAGTTTAATAAAGCCCATTCAAGTTGAGCACCTAAATTTGTATAAATCCAAGCACCTCTACCAGCAATTTTAGCGCCTCTATCATAATCAACTAAACCAAGTGATTCTGCTAATTCTACGTGGTCTTTCATTTTAAAATCAAAGACTGGCTTTTCACCAAAAACACGAATAACTTTGTTATTTTCTTTTCCACCACCAACTAAATCATCATCTGGAATATTTGGAAGTTCAGAAACAAAATTGAAAATCTTTTCATCTAATATTTTAAGTTTTTCTTCATTGTCTTTATTTGCAGAAGCAATTTCTTTAACTTTAGCGAAGATTTTAGAAACATCTTCACCTGCTTTTTTTGCTGCTGGAACAGAAGCGGAAAGTTTGTTCATTTCCGCTTTGTTTCCTTCAACTATTGAGAGCAATTGTTTTCTTTCTGCATCCCAGGATAATAATTCTGTAAAGTCTGTATCCCAAAGTTTTTTAGCTAAAGCTTCTTTAACTTTTTCAGGATTTTCACGAATTAAATTAATATCAATCATTTTATTTGCCTCAGAAGAACTATTCTTCTACTTTTTCAATAACGTTTTCTTCAACGTTTTCTTCTTCACCATCTTCAATAATTTGCTCTACTTCTGGAGCGTCTTCTTCATAAGGAACGATAGTGATAGAAGAAACTTTTTGTTTATCTTCAAGATTAATCAATCTAACACCTTGAGTATTTCTGCCAGTGATTCTGAATTCATTTAAGTGAGTTCTGATAATGATACCAGCGTTTGTGATAGCCATGATATCTTCATCACCAAAGACTGATTTAACATCAACAATCTTACCAATCTTAGGTGAAGATTTAAGTGTTGAAACACCTTTAGCACCACGTTTTGTCTTACGGTATTCATCAATTGAAGATATCTTACCAAAGCCTTTGTCTGTAACAACTAAGACATGGTCACCTTCATATGCAACTGTAACGCCAACAACTTTAGCGCCTTCACATAATTCAATACCTTTAACACCGCTTGCAGTACGTCCCATAGGTCTTACTTCAATAACTGGGAAGTTAACCATCTTACCGTTATCTGCAGCAATACCAACGTACATTTCTTCGTAGTAATTTGCTAATTCTTCAGCGTTTGGAGAAGCGATAGGAGCGTATGTTCCTTCTTCTTTATTAAGTGAATAATAAGTCTTTTCAGGAAGAATTTCAGTGTCTCTAGTCTTCATTACTTCTTGAACTTCTTTAACATCGATAATAGTGTCGCCTTCTCTTAATGCGATAGCAATCTTACCGTTTTGTCTGATAGATTCGTATTCTGCAATAGGAGTTCTCTTAACAATACCGTCTCTAGTGAAGAACAATAAGAAACGATATGGTAAGTAATCATCAACAGCGATAATAGCTTTAACATTTTCGCCTTTTTCAATGTTGATTAAGTTAATAACTGGAACGCCTTTACCTGTTCTTTGATATTCAGGAATTTCATAACCACGGATTCTATAAACCTTACCTAAATCTGTAAAGAATAATAAGTCAGTGTGAGTCTTTGTGTAAGTCATTAATTGAACAACATCATTTTCATATAATGACGCACCTTTAATGCCTCTACCACCTCTATGTTGAGCACGGAAAGTATCAGCGGAAACTCTCTTAACATATCCACCCTTAGATAATGTAACAACGATATCTTCTTGTGGAATTAAGTCTTCATCATCAATACTTGCTGCAACATTAGTGATTTCTGTTTTTCTTTCATCACCAAATTTTTCTTTAATTTCTTCTAATTCTTTTCTAACAACTTCTGTCTCGTTTTCTTTAGAAGAAAGGATTCTATTGTATTCAGCAATATTCTTTTCTAATTGAGCTCTTTCAGCTTCAAGTTTTTCATTTTCGATACCAGTTAATCTACGTAAGTTCATAGCTAAGATTGCGTTAACTTGGATTTCTGTGAATCCATATTTTTCCATCAATCTCTTAGTAGCTTCTTCTGGAGTAGCACTGTCTTTAATAATATCGACGATATCATCAATATTGTCGTGACATTTAATCAAACCGATAACGATATGATCTCTTGCTTCATCTTTTTCTAATAAGAATTTTGTTCTTCTTTCAACAACTTCGATTTGGAAATCTAAGTAATTTTCTAACATTTGTTTTAAAGAACAAACCTTTGGTCCATTATCAACTAAGCAGAGGTTAATAATACCAAAACTTACTTGTAATGAAGTCATTTTGAAAAGTTGATTTAAGATAACTTCAGGAATGCAATCTCTTCTAACTTCGATAACAACACGGATACCATCTTTATTAGATTCATCACGAATATCTGTAATTCCATCAATTACTTTATCTCTTGCTAATTCAGCAATATTTTCACACATTGTTGCTTTATTAACTCCATAAGGAACTTCATCAACAACAATACGTTTTAAATCACCGTTAGCGCCTCTTTCTTCAATATGACATTTACTTCTAATAGCGATAGAACCAGAACCTGTTTCATAAGCTTCTTTAATTCCACCTCTACCTAAAATCATAGCGCCAGTAGGAAAGTCAGGACCTTTGATATATTCCATTAATTCATCAGTAGTGATGTCTCTGTTATGAGAAAGAGCAATAACTCCATCAACAACTTCATTTAAATTGTGTGGTGGAATATTTGTAGCCATACCAACAGCGATACCAGAAGAACCATTAACTAATAAGTTAGGAAATCTTGATGGTAATACAGTAGGCTCTTGGTCAACACCATCATAGTTATCCATGAAATCAACTGTATTGCAGTTAATATCACGTACCATTTCAAGTGCCATCTTTGCCATTCTTGCTTCAGTATAACGGTAAGCTGCAGGTTCATCACCATCGATAGAACCGAAGTTACCATGACCTTCAACGAGAGTGTATCTCATTGCGAATGGTTGAGCTAATCTAACTAACGCACCATAAATTGCAGAGTCACCATGAGGGTGATATTTACCCATAACGTCACCAACGATACGAGCACATTTCTTAAATGGTTTATCAGGAGTATTTCCTGTTTCGTGCATAGCATAAACAATACGTCTATGAACTGGTTTCATACCATCTCTAACATCAGGGATAGCACGAGCAACGATAACACTCATTGCGTAATCAAGGAAGGATTGTTGAACAAGTGGAACTGTATCTACATCTTCAAGACCAGCAACAATACCGTCTTCAAGAGCTTCGAGTTCTTTTTCATCTTCTTCAGAAACTTCTTCTTCGTCTTCAGCTACTTCAGCTTCAGCTTTGTTTTCTTCATCTTCAAAAAACATATTCAAGTCTCCTTTCTATTAAATATCCAAGTTCTTAACAAACTTAGCATTAGCGTGGATGAATTCTTTACGAGGATCAACATTATCACCCATTAAGTCTGTAAATACTTGTTCTGCTTTGATTGCATCATCTAATGTAACTCTAAGCATTTTTCTATTTTCTGGATCCATTGTAGTTTCCCAAAGTTGTTGAGCATCCATTTCACCAAGACCTTTATAACGTTGGAATGGATATCCAGGTTTTAATTTAAGTTTTGTTTTAATAATTTCTAATTGTTCGTCATTATATGCATAGTATTGTTTACCATGATATTCGACTTTATATAATGGAGGTTGTGCGATATATACGTAACCTTCTGTAATTAAAGGACGCATAAATCTATAGAAGAAAGTTAATAATAAGATACGGATGTGACTACCATCAACATCAGCATCAGTCATGATAACGACCTTATGATATCTGATTTTGGAAGTATCAAATTCTGGGTCAATACCTCCCCCGATAGCGGTAATCATGTTACCAATTTCAGCATTAGCAAAAATTCTCTTTGCTTGAGCTTTTTCAACGTTCAAGATTTTTCCACGAAGTGGTAAGATAGCTTGAGTTTCACGGTTTCTACCATTCTTAGCTGAACCACCAGCGGAGTTACCTTCAACGATATATAATTCACATTTTGTTGGATCTTTACTTGAACAGTCAGCAAGTTTACCAGGTAAAGTATTGAGTTCAAGACCACCTTTACGTCTGATTTCTTCTCTTGCTTTTCTTGCTGCTAAACGTGCGTTAGCTGCCATTAAAATCTTTTCAATAATGATCTTAGCAACTTGTGGATTTTCTAATAAGAATCTGTTTAATTGTTCGCCAACAATACCAGAAACAATTTTTCTAACTTCTGAGTTACCTAATTTAGTCTTTGTTTGACCTTCGAATTGAGGATTTGGGTGCTTAACAGAAATAACTGCCGTAATACCTTCGGTAACATCATCATAAGTTAAGTTATCTTCATCTTGCTTTAAGTATTTATACTCTCTTGCATAGTTATTGATAATTCTTGTCATTGCGTCTCTGAAACCAGATTCATGCATGCCACCTTCGTGAGTGTGAACGTTGTTACAGAATGAGAAAATATTTGATGCATATCCATCATCATATTGAAGAGCAATTTCTGCATAAACGTGAGCAGTATTACCATTAGCTAATTCGATAGGTGCAGTACCTTCACAGTAAATAACATCTTCGATTAATTTTGTTTTGTTATGGTTAATGAATAAAACATATTCCTTAATACCACCTGCATAGCAGAATTCTTCTTTTTGATGTTCATGATCACTTCTATTATCTTCAACAGTAATTTTAATGCCTCTATTTAAGTAAGCGACTTGTCTCATTCTATCTCTGATAATGTCGTAACTATAAATAGTAGTGTCTGTAAAGATTGTTGGGTCTGGTTTAAATGTAACAGCAGTTCCATTCTTTGTAGGATCACAATCACCAATTCTCTTTAAGTGATTAATAATATGTCCGCCATTTTCAAACTTAATGTAGTAGATACCGCCATCTTTATGAACAGTAACTTCACACCAAGTAGATAATGCGTTAACAACAGAAGCACCAACACCGTGTAAACCGCCAGAAACTTTATAGCCTCCGCCTTCACCGAATTTACCACCAGCGTGTAAAACAGTATAAACAGTTTCAACACCGCTTAAACCGCTCTTTTTAACTACGTCAACAGGAATACCACGACCATTATCAACAACAGTGATAGTGTTACCTTCATTGATTGTTACGTTAACTTCAGTACAATAACCTGCTAAGGCTTCATCGATTGCGTTATCGACGATTTCCCAAACGAGGTGGTGGAGACCTGCACTACTTGTAGTACCGATGTACATACCTGGTCTCTTACGAACAGCTTCAAGTCCTTCCAAAACTTGAATGTTGTCAGCGTCATACTTAGCATCTGCTTTTTCTAATTCAATTTCCTCTTCTTTGAGTTCAGATTCATGGATGTCTGTTTTTGGAGCATCCGCAGCAGGTACTTCAGCATTTTCGACAGCTGACTCAACCTTTTTCTCTTCTTCCATTAGAAGACCTCCTAGTCTTTAATATTTTTCTTAAGTTCGATTAGATGTGCATTGCTAGAACTCAATTTAGTTCCGGTGATGAACACTTGTTTAAACTTATTAAGAAACTTAATTAGGTTCTCTCGACGATTATTATCTAACTCACTCATAACATCGTCTAACACCACGATAGGGCGTTTATCCTCATCTTCAATTAAGAAGTAAGGAGAGAGTTTTAACGCTAATGCTGCTATTCTGTTTTCTCCTTGTGAGCCAAATGTAGCAATATCGCGGCCATTTAAGCTCATTGAGAAATCTTCTCTATGAATGCCAACATTAGTTAGTTTTGTGCGAATATCGCGCTGTAATGACTTATTAAATGCATCTAACGCGTTATTCATGTAGTCCGAATTGTAATCAATGAATGGTTCATAATTAATTTCGAACTTATCATTACATACGCCTGTGAGCGCGCGTGTAATAAATAACAAGACATCATTGATGTCCTTAATATAACTTTGCCTATAAGACATGATAGGCCCAGTAAGTTTTGCTAATACTTCCGTACTAGCTTCTAACAATTTTTTATCAAAATTATCAGATTTTAAGATTTCATTTCTCTCTTTCAATGCCTTTTCATAACGAGAAATATAATCTAAATAAAGTGGATTTTTCTTGGATAATGCTATGTCCAGGAACTTTCTTCTATCTCTAGGAGAACCCTTGAATAACATTACATCCTCAGGAGTAAATTCAATTACATTAACTGCAGAACTTAATTCGGATAACTTTTTAACTTTCTTATTGTTAACAAAAATCTCTTTTTTATTATCATTAAGCTTTATTGTTATCTTTCTTTTTATTTCCCCCTCAATAATAGTGGCTTCAAGTAATGTATTTTCTGCACCATTTAGAATTAAATCTTTATCTTCATTAGTTCTAAAAGATCTTGCTAAGGACAAATAATATATTCCTTCAATAATATTTGTTTTTCCTACTGCATTTTCTCCAGTTATTAGATTTAATCCTTCTTTGAAATCAAAATTTCTGTAACTATGATTTCTAAAATTCTTAAGGATTAAATTACTTATAACCATGGTCTTTTATCAAAAATACATTATCTGCGACTTCAACTTTATCTTCCGGATATAGTTTTCGACCGCGTCTATTTTCTTTTTCTCCATTGACCAATACTTCATTTTCACTAAGGAATATTTTTGCCTCTCCACCAGTGGATATTATCTTACCTAACTTAAGAACAATACCAAGAGTGATGTAAGGTTCATCTTCCCTTAACTCTATTATTTTATCGGCCATTTTCCGCTCCTTTTAGACATTATACGCCATATAAATAAAAAAGGGAATATAAATTATTCCCTCTTATATTATACCTCTTAAATGGGCTATTTTAGTATGTACGAACAGGTGTAACTACTTGAATAATTGAGTCATCAGAAGTGTTTTTGATAACAAATGGCTTCATTTCACCAACGAAAGCAATAGTGACATCTTCAGCATTTAAAGCTCTAATTGCGGAAGATACAAATTCAGAGTTGAATGAAACTTTAAGTTGTGCGCCTTCGAATTTGTAATTATCAATCTTTTCAACAGCAGAACCAACTTGTGAACTCTTAGCGGAAATTGAAACACCTTCATCACTCATTGCTAAGTCAACAACGTTTTCTCTATCCATTGAGAGTAAGTTAGCTCTTGCAATTGCTTTTAACAAATCTGCACCGTTAACTTCTAAAGCATAGTTAGTAAGTTTTGGAACGATATTCTTAGTGTTTGGATAATCACCAGCAATTAATCTAGTAGCAACAACAGTTTTACCTAATTTAAATAAAGCTTTTTTATCCGAGAAAGAAATACTTACATCAGGAAGATTTTCCATTAAGTGATCTACTTCAACCATCATCTTAGCTGGAACATTAGCGACAAAGTTGATATCTTGTGGAATGTTAATTGTTTTTCTAGCCATTCTAGCTGAGTCAGTAGCAGTAGCAGTGAGCACTCCATTTTCTGCTTCTAAATTTAAAGCAGTTAATACTGGACGTTGTTCTTTAGTAGAAGCTGCGAATGCTGTTTGTTCACAAATAGAGTGGAATACTTCTTTAGGGAGAACTAATTCAGTTCCAATAGCTTCTAAGTCCAAATCTGGATATTCTTCAGGTCTAATACAGTTAAGCCTATATTCTGAATGATTATCAGTAATAGATGCATTGTTATCAATAACATCAAATGTAATTTCATCATCATCCATTGATCTAATGATATCTGCAAATAATTTACCCTTAACTAAAGCAGAACCTTTTTTGTAATTACGGATAATTTCTCTATCTCCGTCAACATATGGAATTAAAGTTTTAATGCTGATTTCAAAGTTACTACCAATAATTGATAAACCATCATCAGTAAGATCCATTTTTAAATTTTCTAACACTGGATAAGAAACTTTACTGGAGATTGCTCTGAAAGCTACATTAACACTTTTAACTAATTCATCTCTAACGATTGTAAATCTCATAGAATTTATTCCTTTCTTTTTGTTTAAATATATTAACAATAATAATTAGGCGTGTGGATTATGTGGATAATTCTTTTTAATAAAATGCTCAACTATCATATGTTATCATTTTGTAGTGTATTTTAATACTCTTTTTTATTACATAAAACTTATTGTGGCTTAATACGCTTTGTAAGTTCATCTACAGCAGCTTTTAAACCCTCATCAGTTGTTAACCCTTTTTCCACTTTTTGAATTGCGTTCATAACAGTGGTGTGGTCTTTACCGCCAAACATATCGCCGATTCTCTTAAGAGGAACATCAAGATTTATTCTTATTAAATACATTGCGACATGTCTTGCTAAGGCTATTTGACCTGTTCTTATCTTACCTGTGATTTGAGAAGGAGATAAGTTATAATAATCTGCGACAATATTGATAATTTTTGACTCGTTAAGCTGAGTAATTGCACCTTTTGCACCAATTAAGTTACTAACAGCTTCTACTGCGACATCCATGGTGATTTTTGAAGACTTTTGCATTTGGATTGAATAGAAAATTAATCTATTAAAAGCTCCTTCTAATTCTCTAACATTGCTTGAGAACTTTTCGGCAAAGAAATATAATACGTTTTCATCAAAAATGTTGATATCAAGCCCGTTTGATTCAATCTTTCTTTTTAAGATTTCTACACAAGTACTTTGATCAGGTTCTCTAATTTGAACAGATAATCCTTGTGAGAATCTAGTTACTAATCTTTCTTCAATACCTTTTAATTCATTTGGTTGTCTATCTGAAGTAATAACAACGTGTTTTCCAGCGTCGCGCATTTTATTAAAGATAGTAAAGAAAACTTCTTGTGTTTTTACTTTATCCGCCATGAATTGGATATCATCTAAAAGTAAAACATCAAAAGTACATACAAAATCTTTAATACTTTCAGATTCTTTTTCACCTTTAGCAAATTTTACATATTCTTCCACAAAGTCATTCGCGGAAATATACAAAATCTTGCTTCCTGGTCTAGAAATTTTAGAAATATAGTTACCGATTGCGTGTAATAAATGAGTTTTTCCTAATCCAGAACTACTGTAAATGAATAGTGGATTAAACATTTGGCCTGGATTAGACGCAATAACTAAAGAAGCTTGACTTGCTTCTCTATTAAAATCACCAACAACAAAGGAATCAAAAGTTAAGTTTGGATTAAGAATGGAATCTTTAAAATATGCAGGTGCTTTTGGAGTGCTTGCTTCTTTTTCTTTTTTATTCGCAATATCACTTTGTTGGACAAATTCTAATTTAAAATTACTTTCAGTAATATCACTGATAATATCACTTATTAAATCTATATATTTATTATTGAATAACGCAACTGCAACAGCTGAGTTAACAACAATAACAATAGTGTCGTTTCTAATCTCATAAATATATGTGTCAGAAAAGAATGATTCATAAATGTTACGATCATCTAGTCTTTCTTCTATTTTTAAAAGTGCTTTTTGCCATAGGGCTGATATTTCAGAAATGTTATTTAGCATGGCTTTAGTATAGAGTAATCCACATTAAAAACAAGGGAAAAAGTTTCAAAAATTATTTTTCCACAATTTGCTCACTTTCTCGCGCGCGTTATATTGATTTTATTGTGAGTTTTCCACATTTTCCACATTTAAGAATTTGTGGATAATTACTAATCACAAATAATTCACCTAGCAATATAGGTGGAAAGTTTTAAGTGAGATAATCGATTATTCAATAATATAATTACTTAGTAATTATTATTAACAATTTTTTGTGAAATTTAAAAGTAGTATAAAATTATGTGGATAACTTAAAAAAGTCCTTATATTTTAGCAAAAATCTACCTAAATAACGTGAAATTTTTCCACATGGCTCGGCGTATCAGCCGAATAATGCAGTATATGTATGTGTATGCACACTTGTATTGACACGTGAACTTATTTTTTGTTATATTCTATTCGCTATGTATAGGAGGTCCTTTTATGAAAAGAACATATCAACCAAGTAAAGTAAAACATGCACACAGAGCAGGATTCAGAGCTCGTATGAAATGTGCTACAGGTCGTAAAGTTTTAGCTCGCCGTAGAGCAAAAGGTAGAAAACAATTAGCTGCTTAATTGAGGTAACTAATGAAAGTAATTAATCGAATCAAAGAATCTAAAGACTTTGCTTCAACGATTAAACACGGAAAAACAGTAAAAAACCAATCTTTCGTATTACATTTCAATCAAACCGAATTAGATCACTCTAGAGTAGGTATATCTGTTTCAAAAAAGATTGGTAACGCTGTGACTCGTAATAGGGTCAAAAGACAACTAAGAGCGATGTGTGACTCTTTAATAAACTATAGCTTGAATAAACTCGATATAGTCCTCATCGCAAGACAAGATTTTTTGAATAAAAATTTTGAAGAAAATAAGTCATTATTGAATGATTTATTAACAAACCAAGTAGGTATAAAAAATGAAAAAAACTAATAAACTAATTATCGGTGGATTAGGTTTAGTATTAGGTTCACTTGCTTTAAGTGGATGTACTAAGTCATTTTGTAATGTCGATGATCAAGCTCATATTATGTATATGTTTGATTATGGTGTTACTCAATACTATGGAACGAATGTTGAAAATAGTAATCAATTATTCACTGAAAACGCTAATATTTTTGTTAAATACACTGCTTTAAGTGAAATGCCTGAAAAAAGTGGTATCGCTATTGCAAATAAAAAAGCAGAAGAAAAAGGTGCACCAATTCCATCATTGGATTTCTGGAAAGCACTTGATGAAGTTGTTTTAGATAGAGCTTTAGAAAAGTCAAATTTAAGTAAATCTACAGTCACTTATTCTGAATTATTTCAATCACTTAATGACTATGGATATTTAAAATTTACAACCACTGAAGAAAAAGGAAAAACTTTTGATAATTTTGATAGTTATGTCAAAGAAGCCGCAACAAAAGTAAGCCTCGATGATTGTCCTACTGAAGATTATTTGAAGTCCTATAAGGATGGATTAAACACTGCTATTGCTAGTTATAGATCTTGTTTCACTATTGAAGAAGGCCAATTTGGTTACTATGGTTACGATAGTGGTATTGATGGATTTAGACCAAATCCAGCATCAGTAACAATTAGCAAAAAGACCTGGGGCGGAGCATGGAAACAAGGTTTATTCCAAGGTTTATTAATTTACCCAATTGGGTGGGTATTAGAATCATTTATTGGCTTATTTAGCGGACACGATGTTGTAAATTTACAAAATGGTGTTCCTCAAGTATTAGCGTTACTTTTAGTAACATTTATTGTTAGAGGATTAGTTTTAGCAATTACATTTAAATCAACCGCTGCTACTTCTAAGATGCAATTACTTCAACCTGAAATTACTAAAATTCAACAAAAATATCCAAACAGCAATACTAGTATGAATGAAAAACAACGCATGGCTATGGAAATGCAAGCTTTGTATAAAAAGCATCATATTAATCCATTATCTAGTTTGTTATCGTTGTTTATTCAATTCCCTATCTTCATGTGTGTTTGGGGTGCAATTCAAGGCAGTGCTTCATTATCTACTGGTAGTTTATTAGGTTTGAACTTAAGCTCATCTATTTCTACTACAATCTTTAATAGTGCTAACTGGGTTAATGGTTCTGCTATTACTGCATTAGTATTATTCTTGTTGATGGCAGCAGGCCAAGTAATGCAAATGTTATTACCTAGAATTCTTCAAAAGAAAAAGACAAAAAATATCGCTAAATTAGGTAAGAACCCTGCTATGAAAGCACAACAAAATAAAACCATGATGTTCACAATCATTATGATGGGTATGGTTATTATCATGGGCTTTACTCTTGTATCTGCTATGGGTGTTTATTGGTTAGTTGGTTCAATTTTCTCTTTATGTCAAACATTGATTACTTTCGCAATAAGCAATAGAAAAAAGAAAAATTAATAGGAGACATCTACTATGAATGAATATATTGGAAAAACAGTAGAAGAAGCATTAGCAAAAGCTAGTGAAGAACTCGGAACCCCTGTTGAAAACTTAATTTACTTAGTTACTGAAAAAACAGCAGGCATTTTAAAAAAGAAAATTATCATCGAAGTATATGATTTAGCAGATATCATCGAATACGCTGAAAACTATGTTTTAAATGTCTTAGATTCATTAGAAATTGAAAGCACAGTTAAATCAAGAATTGATGATGAAATTGTTAGAATCACAATCGATTCAACACATAATCCAATTTTAATTGGTAAAAATGGTAAAACACTTCAAGCTTTAAATGAAGTTGTTAAATTAGCAGTAAGTAATCATTTCCATAAGAAATTTAGAATTCTCTTAGACGTTAATGGATATAAGGATAAGAAATATTATCACTTATCAAAAATGGCTAGAAGATTTGCTCACGAAGTTCAAAAAACGAAAACAACATACACATTTGATCCAATGAGTGCGGATGAAAGAAGAATCATTCATAACGCAATTAGTGGAATGCCAAATGTTCGTACAGAATCAATCGGTGAAGGAACTCGTCGTCAAGTTCAAATCATCTACGTTGAATAGAAAATAATATGCGCTTTTAAAGGCGCATTTTAATTATTATGTTTGAAACAATAGTAGCTTTAGCGACACCTCCAATGAAATCTGCTTTAGCCATCATTAGATTATCTGGTGATGATGTTTTAACTATTGTTTCAAAATGTTTTACTAGAAACATCGAAAATATCACTAAAAAAGAAATTTACTACGGCTCAGTTATTGATGATGAACAAAAGATTGATGATGTAGTTTTGCTTGCTTACAAAGGCCCAAAATCTTTTACAGGTGAAGATAGTGTAGAGATTATTTGTCATGGTTCTATGTTAATCGCAAATCAAATAATCCAAGTATTAATTAAAAATGGTGCGAGACTTGCCACTAATGGGGAATATTCCTCGCGTGCATTCATGCACAATAAAATAGATTTAGTTCAGGCAGAAGCAATTAATGACGTTATAAATGCTACTACTGCAGAAGCTAAGAACATTTCATTATTATCATTAGATGGAAAAGCTTCTGAAAAGATAGTACCTATTAAAACTAGAATCGCTGATGTTTTATCTTTGATAGAGGTAAATATTGATTACCCTGAATATGAAGATATAGAACAAGCAAATAAAGACACTATAGTAAATTTAGCTAATGAGTTAGTTCCTCAAATAGATTTATTAGTTAATGAAGGTAATAAAGCTAAGATTATTAAAGATGGTTTAAAAGTAGCGATAGTAGGTAAACCTAATGTTGGCAAATCTTCTTTATTAAATGCTTTAGTTGGAGAAGAAAAAGCTATTGTTACAGATATTGCAGGTACTACTAGAGATATTGTTGAAGGCGATGTAAATTTAGGCGGTTTAACGCTTCATTTATTAGACACCGCAGGAATTCATGAGACTAGTGATAAAGTTGAAAATATAGGTGTAGAAAAAGCTAAAAATACTATATATGAAGCGGACTTAGTTATTCTAGTTATAGATAATAGTAAAACTATTGATGAAGAAGATAAAAAGTTATTAGAAGAGACTAAAGATTTACGTAGAATCATTGTGTTAAATAAATCAGATTTAGATAGTGTTGCAAACATTGAAGGAGTCACTATTTCAGCAGGAAATAATGATATTGAAAATCTAGTTAAGAAGATAAAAGAAGTAGTAGGACTAGATGAAAAATCATTTAAGACCCCAGCCCTTAATAACACTAGACAAATTGGTTTATTACAAAATGCAAAAGAGAATTTATTAAAAGCAAAAGAAGATATAGAAAACAGTCTTACTTTAGACTTAGTTTCTGTATCAATTCTTGAAGCTTATACAAGTGTTTTAGAAATCTTAGGGGAAGCTAATCAAATGGATTTAGCTAAGGAAATATTCTCTAGATTCTGTGTGGGAAAATAATGAATATATTTGAAACTCATTGTCATATAAATGATGATCAACTTTACGAAAGAAGAGATGAAATAATCCAAAGAGCGCTTCAAGCAGGTGTTACAAAACTTTTAGTAGTGGGTTGGGATTATGAATCTAGTCTCAAAGCGATTAAAATCGCGGAAGAGTACGATTTTTGCTATGCGGCCGTGGGGATTCACCCCGAAAATATATATGGTGTCGATGAGAAAAATCTCCTCGACA
Source organism: Bacilli bacterium (assembly GCA_024695405.1). Taxonomy (GTDB): domain Bacteria; phylum Bacillota_I; class Bacilli_A; order RFN20; family CAG-826; genus RGIG9670. Next base: position 12,814 of record JAILIF010000046.1, on the reverse strand, counting down.
CACTTGAACTCTCAAAACATCCAAAAGTCATCGCCATCGGCGAAATTGGATTAGACTACCATTGGACAAAAGAATCTGAGAAAAGAGAACTTCAGAAAGTGTATTTTATTAAGCAAATTAAATACGCTAATGAGCATAATTTGCCAATTATTATTCACAATAGAGAAGCTTTTGAAGATTGTCTTAAAATTTTAGAAGAAAATAAACCAGTCGCTTCTGGCACAATGCACTGTTATTCAGGCAGTGTAGAACTTTTACAAAATGTATTAGATTTAGGATTATACATCGGCCTAGACGGGCCAGTCACTTTTAAGAATGCAAAAACTCCAAAGGCGGTCGCAGATGTTGTTCCTCTTGATAGACTTCTTTTAGAAACTGATTGTCCTTATTTAACTCCTCATCCATTTAGAGGAAGTTTAAATGAACCAGTAAATATTAGACTTATTTTAGATGAAATAGCAGAAATAAAAGGATTATCAAAGAAACATATTGCGGATGTTACTTTTGATAACGCTTGTAAGTTATTTAGGATTAATAAATGAAATATTTTGACGGAATTATAGTAGTGGAAGGAACAGGAGATACTTCTTATCTTTCTTCTTTTATTTCTGCAGAATATGTAGTTTTAAATGGGTATGATATGCCTAGTGATATTATTGATTATTTAAGTCATATCAAAGATAGAAAAATAATAGTTCTAACTGATCCAGATGAAGCTGGTATTTCTATAGAAAAACGTTTACAAAAAACAGGCATAAAATATGATTATAGAAAAGTAGATATTTCTAAATGTGATAAGCATGGAAAACACGGCGTAGCTGAATGTAAAAAAGATGAAATATTGCGTGTTTTGGACAGTGACTTAATTAATGAAAATCCTTTTAAGAATTCTATTTCGCAAGCTGAATTTAATTTCTTAGGCTTAATGAATTCACAAGATAAAAGAAATGAAATAAGTAATGTATTACATTTAGGCATTTGTAATTCAAAGACGTTATTTAAGAGAATGAATTATAATGGAATTACATTTAAAATAATTAAAGAAAAATATGGAAATAAATAAAAATAATGTCTTTGAATTATTAAATATAAATGGCGCGAAACCATCTAAAGATTTTGGCCAAAACTTTTTGATTGAACCATCAATTTGTCAAAAAATTGCGGATGTTTTAATAGTTGAAAATAGTGATAATGTTTTAGAAATTGGACCTGGTTTAGGTTCTTTAACACATTTTCTAATTCAAAAAGAAGGTAAGTTAACTTGTGTAGATGTAGATGCAAAAATGGTGTCTATTTTAAAACAAATTTATACCAATAATGAAATAGAACTAATCTTAAATGATGTTAGAAAAATTAACTTAAGTAAGTACACAAAAATAATTGGAAATCTTCCTTATAATATCACTACAGAATTAATAGTGTTTCTTTTAGAAAATGCAATTTTGTGTAAGCAATTTGTATTTATGATTCAAGCTGAAGCTTTGAATAGATTTATAGAAGTTAAAGGTAAATATTACGGACCTGCTTCTGTATTGATACATTTATTAGGGGATATTAAGAAAAACTTTATTGTTAAAGCCGGTTCTTTCTATCCTGCTCCTAAATGTAACTCAGTTGTTTTTGAGATTAATGTTAAAGATAAATATGCTAGAGAAGTAGTGTTAGATGTTTATAAATTAGCGAAGAAACTATTTTTAAACAGAAGAAAAACATTACTTAATAATCTTTCTAATGTTTGTGAAAAAGAAAAGGCTTTATCAATATTCAATCAATTAGGTATTTTAGAGACCGCTAGAATTGAAGAAATATCACCTGAGAAAATCTTAGAGATATATAAATTAACAAAATAAAATCTTTTACTTTGTAAAAATGTCTTTTATAGATATTGAAATGTAATTATAATTACAAGTATGGGAACTACAGTCATAAAGAGTTACGCCAAGATTAACATTTGTTTAAACGTTGTTGGAAAAAGAAAAGACGGTTATCACGAATTAGATATGATCATGTTGCCTATTGATTTGCATGACACTATTTTACTTTCTAAAGAAAAAGCAAATGCAAAAAATCACTTTATTACTATCGATGATTTTTCCATTACTTCTCAACAATATAACACTGTTACTTCTGCGATAGAAAAGTTACAAGATATATATAAATTCCCTGATTTATTTAGAGTATTTGTCCACAAAAATATACCTATTCAAGCCGGATTAGGTGGTGGATCTTCTAACGCTGCGTTTACAGTTAAAGCTATTAACAAACTTTTAGGATTAAACGCTAGTGATCAAGAACTTAAAGAATTATGCGAATCTTTAGGTGGAGATGTTCCGTTTTTCATCGACTGTAAACCATGTAGATGTAAAGGTATTGGAGAAGATTGCACTCCTATTGAAGTTAAAAATAATTACTATGTTTTAATCATCAAACCTAGAAAAGGATGCAGCACTAAAGAAGTTTATGTAGCTGGAGATGAAATGAAATTAGATGTCTATGACATTGATAAAGTAATTGAATGTCTAAAGAATGGTGATGATGACGAATTAGTAAAATATATCGGAAACGCATTAGAAAAACCTGCATTAACATTTGTTCCAGAGATTGCTGAATTAGAACAAAAATTAAAAGACTTTGGTTTTAAGATTGTTATGATGTCTGGATCAGGAAGTGCAGTATTTGCGATGAGCACAGATGAAAGTTTAGTTAATAACGCTTTTAAAACTATTGAGGGGAACTTCCAAGTTATTAAAACAAAAGTATTAAAATAAGGGGCCGATTATGAATAAATATGGAATCATATTAGCAGCTGGTAAAGGAACTAGAATGAAGTCTTTAGATGTTAATAAGTCTAAAGTAGCTTTCGAAATCCTTGGAAAACCATTAGTAGGATATGTATTAGATTCTTTAAGTTATGCAGATGTAGACGATACAGTTGTTATAACTGGTTTTGGCGGTGAAGAGACCAAAAAAATCGTTGAAAATCGCGCAAAAACCGCGGAACAAAAAGAAATTAATGGCACTGGTAAAGCAGTTGAAGCTGCAAAAGATTATTTAGCAGGTAAAGAAGGTACAACTATTGTTATGTGTGGAGACACTCCATTGATTAGAGGAGAAACTGTTAAAGAATTATTTGATTATCATATCAAAAATAATAACGATATGACTGTTGCAACTATGATTTTAACTAATCCAACTGGATATGGCAGAATTTTACGTGGCGGCGGCGACGAAATCGTCGCAATAAAAGAGCACAAAGATTGTACTCAAGAAGAATTGCTTGTTAACGAAGTCAATTCTGGATTATATATTTTTAATAACAAATTATTGTTTGAATATTTAAAAGAAATTAAGCCAAATAATGCTCAACATGAATATTATTTGACTGATATCGTTACAATATTCAAAAACCATAAAAATAAAATCGGCGCGTTCATCGTCGAAGATGCCGAAGAAATGTTTGGTATCAATGATAGAAAACAACTTGCATACGCAGCAAAAGTTTTGCAAAGTCGTATTAATGACAAATGGATGTTAAGCGGTGTCACAATCCAGGACCCACGTTCAACATATATCGGTCCAGAAGTTATAATTGGACAAGATACAATTATCGGACCAAATACATCTATTTTAGGCAATTCAAAAGTTGGAAGAGGTAACTTTGTTGGGCCTAATAGTTATCTATTAAATGCAGTAATTGGAGATAACAATAAAGTATTATCTTCATGGTTAACTGACTTTACATGTGGAAATGAAAATGAAATCGGCCCATTTACAAAAACTAGAGCAGGGACTGTTCTTGAAAATAACTGTAGAGTGGGTAACTTCGTTGAACTTAAAGACGCTCATTTCCATAACGGCGTTAAGTGCGCTCATTTAACTTATATTGGTGATGCTGAAGTTGGTGAAAAAACTAATATTGGTTGTGGCACAGTAACTGCTAACTATGATGGCTTTAATAAGACTAGAACTACTATTGGTAAAGAATGCTTCGTTGGTAGTGGAACAATAATGGTTGCTCCTATTACATTAGAAGATCAAACATTCACCGCAGCGGGTTCCACAATTACTAAAGACGTAAAAACAGACACTATGGCTATTGCTAGAGCTAGACAAGTAGATTTAGAACATGGCTATACTAACTTTAGAAAGAAAGCTAAAGCAAAAAAAGATGCTGCTTTAGCAGCAAAGGAAAGTAAATAATGCACATTGTAAATAGTTTTGGTAAAAATATATTTATAGAAACTAAACAAGTTGGTTACATTGATCGTAACGGACTATTTATAAATGGGCATAAGTTTGCAGACATTACAGAAGACGGAGAAATATCTTTAGGGGATAAAAACGTTGGGTATGTAGATGAAGACGGATACATCATAATAAATGATGCAGAAGTTGGATATATTGATTTAGATAATAATTTTGTGTTTTACAAAACTACTGTTTTCAATAAATAGGAGGAACTCTTATGACAGTTATTGGTATTGATATTGGTGGCACAACTATTAAGGGTGCTGCAGTAACTAGTGAAGGTAAAATGTTTAAACCTTTTACTGTTCCAGTTAGTAAATTCGAAAAAGGTAAAGAAGTAATTGAGAGACTTGCTCAAGCAGTTTTAGATTACATAAAAACCTATAAGGATGAGTTAGGTGAAATATCCGGAATTGGAATGGGTATTCCTGGCGTTATTGATTCAAAAAAAGGTGTTGTTTGCGCTTCAGCAAACTTACCTCTTTGGACTGATTTAAAAGTTAAAGAAATAATGGAGAAAATAACTGGATATGAAGTTAGAGTCTCTAACGATGCTAACGCTGCTGCTCTTGGTGAAGTAAGATTTGGTGCAGGTAAAAACTGTGAAACTGCAATTATGCTTACTTTAGGTACTGGAGTTGGTTGTGGTGTTGTTCTTAACGGTAAATTATTCGAAGGTAATGAGGGTAAAGGTGCTGAATTAGGTCACGCAACACTTATTTTAGGTGGTAGAAAATGTAGCTGTGGTAGAAAAGGATGTTTTGAAGCTTATGCTTCAGCATCTGGACTTATTTACGATACAGAACAAATGATTGCAAAACATCCAGAAACAAAGATGAAAAAGATTGCAATCCAATTTGGTAAAGTCAATGGTAGAGTAGCATTCAAAGCTGCTAGAGAATATGAAGATCCATGGGCAATTAAAGTAGTTGATCAATATATTTCATATTTAGGTGAAGGTTTACTAAATATTTGTAATATTTTTAGACCTAATTTAATTATTCTTTCTGGTGGTGTCGCTAATGAAGGTGACTACTTAATCGAAAGAGTTCAAGAATACATTAAAGAAAGAGATTATGGATATAAGAATTCTCCTGAAGTTAAAGTTGTTCAAGGAAAACTTGGATATGATTCAGGAAAAATCGGTGCTGCAGCATTATTCTTTTAGGTAGTAGTTATGGAACTTAAAAAAGGCATTATTTATATACCTAGAAAAGGAAAAAGAGGACCTGTAAAGTTCCTTGGTATTTGCTTACGCCCAACTGATTGCGAAGTTATGGCAATAGATGGCATTCAAAGAGGTTATAGAGCTTCTAAATATACTTTTGCATGTGTTGTTACTTCTGATGGAGCAGACTCCGAAAGAAGTGGTAGATACGCAAAAGCCACTGATAAAAGAATGACTCAAGTTGTTATGGCGGAACAAAAAAGAGCAGCTAATATAGGTAGATATAATTCCGTTTATTTTATGAACTATTCTACTGAAGAAATTAAAGATCAAGAAAATGAAGATATTGTTAATGAATATGTAGAAATTATTAAAGAATTAAAACCACGTGTTATTTATACATATTCATTATTAGATAGAAATCCTCTTCATGTTGCAGTAGCAGTTAAAGTGATTAATGCGCTTAGAACTATGAAAAGAGGAGACCAACCTAAAACACTTTATGGATGTGAATCCGAAAGAGATTTAGAGTGGGTTAATCCAGATAAAATAGTCACTTTCAATATTAGTAAAAACATGCGTTTACAAAGACAATTAATCTCCGCTCATAAGAGTGCTAATATTTCTAGAGATTATGTAAACGCTACTATTGGAAGAAGACTTGTAAACGCAGTTTTTAATAAAGATGAGAAAAAGAAAGCTGCTAAATTAACTGCTAAAGCAATTAATATGACTACATTATTAAGAAGAAAAGATTTCCCAATAAAACGTTATGCGATGAGTTTTATTGATGATTTATATACTGATATTAACGATATGATGGATAGGACATTATAATTATGAAACAATACGACTATTTAATTGTAGGCGCTGGTCTTTTTGGTGCGACTGTTGCGTACTATTTAAAAAAGGATGGAAAGAAAGTTCTTGTTATTGATAAAAGAGATCATATAGCAGGAAATATTTACACTAAGAATGAAAATGGAATAGATATCCATGTTTATGGTGCACATATCTTCCATACAACTGAAAAAGAAGTATGGGATTTTGTTAATTCTTTAGACCATTTCATTCCATATAACCATAGTGTAGATGCTAACTATAAAGGTGAGATTTATTCTCTTCCTTTCAATATGTATACATTTGAAAAAGTATTCGGTACTAAAGATCCTGATGAAGTAGTAAAAATCATCGAAAAAGAAAAAGCCGAAGCAGGAATTACCGACCCTAAAAATTTAGAAGAAAAAGCTATTTCTTTAGTGGGCAAAACTATTTACGAATTATTAGTAAAAAGTTATACAGAAAAGCAATGGGGTAGAAAATGTACAGAACTCCCTCCATTTATCATCTCTCGTTTACCTTTTAGATTAACTTATGATAACAATTATTTTAATGATCAATATCAAGGTATGCCTGAACATGGTTATACAAGAATTATTGAAAAGTTATTAGAAGGAATAGAAGTTAAATTAGATGTAGATTATCTAAAAGATAAAGAATATTACAATTCTATCGCAGATAATATTATTTACACTGGCCAAGTAGACGCATTATTTAACTACGAATTAGGTGATTTAGAATATCGTTCAATTAGATTTGAAAATGAATGGTTAAATATGGAAAAATTCCAACCAAAAGCAGTTATTAACTACACTGATGGAGACACTAAATTTACTAGAATTATTGAACACTGTCACTTCTTAAAACAATACGGTGACAAAACATTAATTTCTAAAGAATATTCATCCACTTACCAAAGAGGTGGAGAGCCATACTATCCAGTTAACAATCAAAGAAATAATGAATTGTACGTTAAATATGTGGAACTAGCTAATAAACAAGGCAACTTATATTTAGGTGGTAGACTGGGTTTATATAAATATCTAGATATGGATGACACAATTATTGAAGCGTTCAAATTGCTAGATAAACTAGGAATTAAAAGATAATAACAAATAAGTATTATTAAAATAGAAATGAAATCATTATTTGATTTCTTTTTCTTTTGTAATGTAGAATTAGCAATGTTAAAGAGGTTTTTATAATGAATTATATTGGAATTGATTTAGGCACGTCTTCAATTAAAGGCTTGCTTGTTACTGAAAAAGGTAAAATCTTAAATGAAGCATCATATATGTATGATGTGTCATATCCTGCTCCTAACTATAGTGAACAAAATCCAGAAGATTGGATTGCAGGCTTAAAGTATGTATTAAATAAACTTTGTGACAACGTTAGAAACACAATCGGTGGTATTTCTTTCGGTGGCCAAATGCATGGCTTAGTTATCTTAGATGAAAATGATAAAGTCATTAGACCATGTATTTTATGGAATGATGGTAGAACTGAAGAAGAAACAAAATATTTAAATGAAGTTATTGGAAAGAAGAAACTTTCTGATTTAACTGCTAATATCGCTTTCGCTGGTTTCACTGCTCCAAAATTACTTTGGTTAGCAAAGAACGAACCAGAAAACTTTAAGAGAATTAACAAGATTATGCTTCCAAAAGATTATCTTGTTTACTACTTAACAGGTAAATTTGTATCTGACTATTCAGATGCTTCTGGAACATTATTCTTTGATGTTAAAAATAAAAAATGGTCAAATGAAATGTGCGACATTTGTGGAATTAAACCTTCACAATTACCACAATTATGTTCTGGATTAGACGTTGTTGGTAAAGTTAAAGAAAAATTCAATTTACCAAACGCAATTGTATCAGCAGGTGCAGGTGATAACGCTGCAGCAGCTATTGGTACAGGAACTATCTTTGATGGTTCATGTAACATCTCTTTAGGCACTAGTGGAACAGTATTTATTTCTTCAGATAAATTTGCTGTTGATAAAAATAACTCATTACATAGCTTTGCACATACAACAGGTAAATTCTCATTAATGGGATGTATCCTTTCTGCTGCTAGTGCTAATAAATGGTGGTTAGAAGATATTTTAAGCACTGATGACTATTCAGGTAGTGTTAGAGGTATGGAAGAAAAATTAGGTGAAAATACAATCTACTTCTTGCCTTATCTTTCTGGTGAAAGAAGCCCACATAATGATGTCAATGCAAGAGGCGCTTTTGTTGGATTAGCTATTAATTCTAGAAGACAAGAAATGTCTTTAGCAGTATTAGAAGGCGTATCTTTTGCATTAAGAGACTGTGTTGAAATTGCTAGAAAAGAAGGCGTTGTTATTCCTAAATCTACTTTATGTGGTGGTGGTGCTAAATCATCATTATGGCAAAAGATTTTAGCTAACGTTTTGAATATGGACATTTGCTTATTAGAAACAGAACAAGGTCCTTCATATGGTGGTGCTATGTTAGCTATGGTCGCTAATAAAGAATATGCAACTATTGAAGATGCAGTTAACGAATTAGTTAAAGTCAGAAAAGTCATCAAACCAGATCCAGCAATCGTAGAAAAATACGAAAAGAAATATCAAACATTTAAACAAATTTATCCAAATTTAAAAGATATCTATAAGATTCTCTAGGAGATTTTTATGAAAAAGAAATTATTGTTAACACTTGGTTTTGCATCAATTTTAGCTCTTGTAGGTTGTGATAAAAAAACTTCTGAGCCAAAGCCAAATAATAACAATACAAACACAAATACTAATACAAACACTAATAAGGAACCTGAAATTGAAGAAGTTCCAGTATTTGTTATGTCTGGTCAGTCCAATATGGAAGGTAGTACAAACTGGAGACTTAACGGTAAGAATCTTCTAAAAGAATATATGGAAGAAGCTAATGAAGATTATGAAGTTATTGAAAATGGTATTGAAGATGTTTTATGCACTAACTATGGATTCTATTATCCAAACGGATGGGCACAAGCACATTCAAGTTCACCTGATCAATCTTCTCCTGAAGGAAAATTAAAACCTAACTTTAGACCTACTACTGTTGGTATGGGTGTTGGCGATGGTGGAAATGATGATTATTTTGGTCCTGAACTTGGACTAGCATATAAACTTCATAAAGAAGAAGTAGTGGATACTCCAGTTCACCTAATTAAATGTGCATTTTCTGGTTCCGGATTTGAAAAAACTGATGGCCCTAACTGGAAAACTAAACCAGATGAAGAATTATCAGACGAAGAGAATGCAAGTAAGTCTTTGTATTATCTTTTAAAAAGATATACAGATGCAGCATTAAAACAAATTGAAGACTCTGGCAAAAAACCAGTTATTAAAGGATTCCTTTGGCACCAAGGTGAAAGTGATACTGGCAATGAAAATTACTATGAACAAATGAATGAATTAATTAAATGGTTCCGTGTAGATTATATGGAATATTCATCAGATGGAGAAAGTAAGATTCCATTTATTGATTGCACTATTTATGATGGAAGCAAAAATAGATATGGTACTCAAGAGCAAGTAAATAACGGAATCAATGCTAAAAAGAATCAGCTTGCAGACCATGCTAGAAATTATACTCCTGGTGATGGATTCTATGAACCAAACTTCCTTATTGATGCTACATTTACTGATCATGGATTAAAACTTGAAATCGGTGATGCAGAAAAAGGCGGTTATAATACATTTCATTACAACACTAAAGACGCATTCATCTTAGGTGAAGCATACGCTGATATCATCCTCAATAATAATCTTTTAGATTAATAGAGCAAAATAAAAACTGGACTTGAGTAAATCTTCAATCCAGTTTTAATTTGTTCTTAAATGCCGTAAATTGACTTAATTTTCTCTGCTAGAAGTTTAGCGGTTATCTCAGCAGCGTTCTTTGTGAAATGAACGCCATCGTTAGGTCTAAATAAATCTGAATCAGAATATTTATTAAATTCAGCATTTAAATCTAATAAATAGCAATCTAAGTCTTCCGCGATTTGCTTTTGCAAAGGAACTACTTCATTACAAATAGTGTCATTAGGAATTCCAAAATCATTTGGAGAAATACATCTTGGAGAAGTCATAACAATTATCTTTACTTGTTCTCCAAAAGTAGTGCGATATAAATTAACTAAATCAGTATAATCTTGGACATATAAATCTTTTTCATTAGCCCAGTTAGTAGCATCATTAGTGCCTAACATAATTGAGATAACAATTGGATTACCTGTTAAGGAAGTTTGATATTGTTCAGTTGTGTTATATGCAGGGTTATATTGACCAAATGTTTTAAATGAAGCTCCGTCTCTACCACAGTTACTAACTGTTAATAGATGTCCACCTAAATTGTCATCGATGTAATTAGGGTATGCTTCATCTTTCCAATAGTGACCATGAGTTAAAGAATCACCTACACAAGTTAGTTGACCTTCAATAACTTCATTAACGTCTATATCGACATTAACAGAAAGATTATTGTAAGACGCTGTAACGTATGTTTGATAATAAGTTAAGTTTTTATCTTCACTCAGTGTGAAATCTGTTACAGTGGTCTTATTTCCATCTTTATCTGTGTATTCTAAAGTTAAACCTTCTTTATCAAAGTTATTTCCACAGTTATAAGAAGTTTTAACTGGATTAGAAAGAACCTTTAAAGATTCTTGAGCCTTAATTGTAGGTTTATCTTTATTATTATTGTTACCAGAGCAGCCTACTAAAAGTAGTGCTGCACTAATAACTAATAAGTCCTTACTTATTTTAAGCATAATTTATATGCGTCTAATTTACCCTTCATATCAGTGAATTTGATATAAACAGCGTTTTTAGCAGTACCATCTACAATGTTAAGAGTGATGACTCCATCACCTTTAACATCAAATTGAACTGAATTGATTGCTTTTCCATCTTCAGTGTATTTAAGGACTGCTTTACCTTTTGCTTTACCTTTGACAACTAAAGAGACTTCTTTTGTCTTAGCTAAATCGAAATATTTATAACCAACTAAAGCGCCATCTTTAATATTTTCAATATATTGAGTTTCAACTGTATCTGTATCTTTACCAGATTGAGTGATACACATTTTGCCTTTTTGCCATGGCCAACGGAAGAAGTTATAGAAGATATTTCCTTCCTTAGGAATTAAGCAGCAGCAGATACTTGCTGGATATTCACCTTCGCCTTTTAATGGTCCACCGTTAAGACCGCAAGATGTCATTTCAACTTGTTTGATTGAACCATCTTTTTCAATCTTGATTTCTTCTGCTAAACCTTGTCTATCAGTATTAGTGAAGTTAGTGTGTCTATGATAGAAGATATAGAATTTACCATTAGGTAAGCAAGCAATGCCACCGTGGTTATTACCAATTGGGTAACATGCATTAGCTTTTGCTCTACCGTTTAAGCCGACATCACCGTTAGATACGATAGTGCCACCGAATTTGAATGGTCCCATTGGACTATCTGATGTAGCGTAGCATAATTCGTGTCCGTCATATGCGGAATATACGAAGTAATAAACACCATTAATTTTTCTAATTGAAGAAGCTTCAAAGAATTCGTGACCTGCGTATGCTGGATCAAGACCTTCTTCACCTCTTTTGAAGAAGATTTTCTTTGGTTCGCCTTTAATAGTGACCATGTCTTTTTCTAATTCCATGACGTAACCGCCATCGATTTTGAAACCTTTAAATGTGATTTGTGGGAAGAAAGTAGTGGCACCGAAGCCAGAATATAAATAAACTCTTCCATCATCATCTACTAAGACACCTGGATCAAATTGGAAAACATCGTGTTTTCTTGCACCTAAAACAGTGCCATCAGAGAAGTGGACGTGTCCAACAAATTTGAATGGGCCTGTAGGCTTATCACTAACTGCAACGCCAGTATGACCAACCCAGTCAAATGCGTAATAAATATAATATTTTCCGTCTGGGCCTTGGCATACGTCTGGAGCGTATAAGTCATGTTTATTCTTTTTGTTATCTGGGTCTTCAGTTCTTAAAAGGATTTCACCTTCGTATCTCCAATCAGATAAATCATTTACTGGAGCAGACCAAGTAACATAGTTATTATGGCAGAAATTGAATGCGCCATATTGGTCGTGGCTACCATAAACATAAACACGATCCCCAAAAACGTGTGGTTCACCATCAGGAATATATTCGTACAATGGTAAATAAGGGTTATAAACCTGTTTTTTCATATAAAAAATACCTCTAATCGCTATTATACTTGATTGGAGGTATTAAAATAAGATTTTCTTGTTATTCTTGCTCGGTATCTTTAGCACTTTTATATGCTTCAAGTGCTTTTATTGATTCTGATGCTGAATAAATACTTTCTTTTTCTTCAGTAGTGTATGTCTTTGTGGAGGAAGGTCCATCAGCGGACATATGTTCTTTTCTATAAGCTTTTGGTGTACAACCAAATTTCTTAATGAACATATGTCCGCTGATGGAGCTTCCTCAACTAAGACATACACTACCGAAGAAAAAGAAAGTATCTATTCTGCTTCCGAATCCATTAAAGTTCTTGAAGCA
>JAILIF010000074.1 GCA_024695405.1 Bacilli bacterium | reverse complement strand
TTGATGAAGACCCTTTTAAGGGTTAGCCAGTAATCGATGCAGGCGGCGGACTGCATATACGACATGGTATGTCGTTGCCAGTAGGCTAGGGCAAGGCCCGCATAGGTAAAACCACTAGATGGTCTAGTGGATTGTTATTTTATGGCTCTCTTCATTGAGATGTACCCTAAATCCTGGACAAAGGATGAAGGGTATTTTTCATGCCGAAATTCACTTAATTTTCAAATATTAGTCGTTTCCATTTTAAAAAATAGTCTTTTTTTCTTACTATTTTGATTGTTATTTTAGAGATATATCTGAATAAGGGGGATACATAATGTTTTTATTCGTGTTTGTAAAAAAACAGAACTTTTTTACATAGTTTTTACTATGGTTTTTAATTACTTAACAACTAACGTAATTTATTAAGGAAATTAAGGAGGGAAATATGTTAGTTAAATTTTTATTATGCGGGTTAGCCTCTCTGAGTATAGGCCTAAAATCTGCGAAAGTTGAAGCATCTTCTTCGAAAGACGGTTCATATATCGACGGAAGATTCTACAAAGATTCATTTTTGCAGAAAATTATTTATAGCAATATAGACAATGACGATAACTCCGTTGATCTTAGTGATTCAAATGGTGCAGAAAACGAAGACAAAAATATAAATGTTGTTGTTGAACTGTATGATAAAACTAAAGATAATGTGTTGCTAGAACAAAACAATTATGATGAAATAACAAGAAACAACATGTCATTTATTAAAGACGAGAATGAAAGGATTTTTAATCTTCTAAATCTTAGAGACTACTCTACTTATTATAGATGCCAAAATGTGCCGTTTTTAACGTTCACATACAATGAAGTTAATGATTTTTATAAGTCTGATTTGAATAAACTTTCAAATTATGAGGGATACATCAAAAATATCTTTATTGAGAAAGATGATTGTTACGATTTTGCAGATAGAAATAGTTCTGGATATAGGTCCCTTTATCCTTATAGCGATGCGCTAACGGATGTTGGGATACCTATGGATAAAACGTACGATGGAACTGGCATAAACATTGGCTCAATAGAAAAGGGCATTCCAGATAACTACGTCAATTTAACAAATACATATTACGAGACATTCGGAAGTTCGCAAACTCCTCATTGTTTTGATACATCATCGATTTATGGTGGCAATTATGGCATAGCTTCTGGAGCAAATTTATTCTTTTCTTCTCTTGACAGCCATACTTTTTCAGAGTGCATAGATTGGCTTATTGGGCGTGGAGTTAATGTAATAAATAGAAGTAATGGTGGTCCTACTGGAAAGTACTCATCAGCTTCCGCTTTGATTGATTATGTAATCCAAAATTATAAAATCACATTTGTTAATAGTGCGGGGAATGATGGCGATAATAATTTGATTGGTTATCCTTCGACAGGATTAAATGTTATTTGTGTGGGTTCAAATTCTTATAACAAAAAAATTGCCTATACTTCGAGTGCTGGTTTGGATTCGACATATAGTTCTCTTCTTTTTAAACCAACTCTAGTTGCTCCAGGTAATAATCTTTATGGTATTCCAAATATATCAGGGAGCATTAGTGGTACAAGTTTTTCTGCGCCAATTGTAACTGGTATCGTCGCTCTACTAATGCAGGAATATCCAGATTTGAAATATCATCCTGAAAAAGTAATGTCGATATTAACAGATTCTTGTACTAGTGTCTCTGGCCAAGAATCGTTTGAAGACCATGATGCTGGTTTTGGGCTTGTAAATTATGGAAATGCTCGTGAAGCGTGTTCAAATACTTTTGATTTCCAAATTGGAGCTAATCAAAAATCAAATTCAGTGCTATTTAATAAAGCTATAAATGTACCAGCTGGAAAAACTTTATTGGCATCATCCGATGTTTTATACAATCCTGTCAATAATACAAATTATTTACCTGATCAATTAAGACATTCAAAAATAAATATGAGAATCAAAACTAATGATTACGAATATACTTTAACAGGTGTTTCAAAATCCAATATTTCTTATGTTTCATATACAAATGATACTCAACAAAATCAAAGCTTTATACTTGAAGCGTTTTTAGATGGAGCAAAGAATAATGATTTTGTAGAAAATTGTTCTCTTTCTTATAGAATATTCACTAATTATGACGAAGGTTTGATTATTCCTGGCTCTCCTTTTGAAATTATGCACGAAAATAGTTTTTTTGAGAAACAAATAACGATTGCAGGAAACGAATATAAAGATTTATGGTATTCATCTGAATATAGTAATACATACATGTTTCATTTGTTCGGAAATTTAAACGGGGTAGAAATTAAACTTTTTGATGCGAGAAATAATCTTTTAGACACACGCGATTCTTCGGATGAAAACGGCAACTTTTTTGTAAAATCAACATTTAATTCAAACGAGCAATACCGCATTAGAATTATAAACAAAACAAACAGTTCTAAAGTTCTTAAATTGGGAATATTCTCAGTTTATTATTGGGATCCAGTTATTCATAATATTTATGTAGATGCTAATGAAGCGAGAGGATATGGACAGTCATCTTCAAATGAGGTAGAGATTTTTAATGTTTCTGTTTCTCAAACAGGCTATTATGCTTTCTCCACACCTAATTTACATGGTGTAAAAATAAGATTGTTTATTTTCGATCGTAGTTCTAATTCCTTAGTAGATGATGAAGATATTGCATCGTTTGATTATTGGACTACTCATGCTCATTTTTTAAAAAAATTAGAAAAAGGAAAAAATTATATTGTAGTTGCAGAGCCTGAGGTTACAATTAGTTTTGATTTACTTATTGAATCTAAAGGACGCGAATTAGGAAATGCGAATGAGAATGGTGGATACTACAACACAATGAATTTAGATAACGCTCAAAATGGTGTTTATATACCTAGAAGAAGTAGTAATGTTGCTTTTGACTTATCTAGCATGAATGGAAATCAATATAATACATTTGATATGAGACTTTATAATCTGGATACCGGTAGTTATGAGGATGTAAATCAAGAAACAACTTCTGCTAATAGAAGAATAAAAACTTATCATTTATTAGCTGGTAGTAGATACTCGGTAACCATTTTTAAAAATAGTGGTTCATGGGAAAATGCTAATTTAAAATTGTTTATTAGTTATTCAGACATTTCCATTAATTTTCCTTCATCTGGCGCAAATGCTAGATATATGGAGAAAACGCAGCTTTTGTATCCTGGAGAAGAAGTTTCTTATTCAATAACATTCGCAAAATCTGGCACTCAAATTTTCCAAACATTCGGACAAAAAGATACATATATGAAATTGTATGATAATAGGGGATATTTGTTAGCTTCCGATGATAATAGCGGATATGAAAATAATGCTTTTATAAAACGTAATGTTGATGCAAACGCCACATATAGAGTTGTCGTGTCACTTAAAAATTCATACGATACTGGCTATGTAAAAACTTCAACAACACCATTTTATAGTGGCTATAGTTGGATGAATAGCTACGATAGTTTAGGAAATAGTTCTAACATTGGTTCCAATTATTCTATCGGATTAAATTTAAACCTCAATTGTAGTACTATTAGAACTATAACGGTGAATACAAGTGGGAATTATAGATTTGATTTAAAATATACCAATGCCAAAATCGATACTTATATTCACGTAATTAATCCAAACTCTCCTTCTGCTCTCACGAACAGCGATTATAATGATGATGGTGGTGAGGATAATCAAGCACAGTTAACAAAATATTTAACCGCAGGTGTAAAATACTACGTGATTTGTTCTGCATGGTATATTTCAACTGCGTCAGGCTCAGTTAATCTTTTTATTCGCAAAGTTTAATAAAATAAAAAAAAGAATAAATTAACAGTTCTTAAACTAAATAATCTTTAGAGTTTAAATATATTTTTTAACTCAAATATTATTTTAAAAAACTACTTAATTACTATCAAATTAGATAAGTTTTTAAGTAGTTTTACTATATTAATTAAATAGAAATATGCGCATGTACACGTGTTTATAATGCATATTTCGTAAGTATTTCTTATACGTTTCGTAAAAATGTCATATTGACAATTTTTGTAGATTATTTAAAATGGAATTATCAAAAAACACAGAAATTAACCGTTAGAGTAATTTTTCAGTGACTTTTTGTTGTTTCATGGATATGGGGTGCCATGAAATTATTATAATGAATCCTCAAGAAAGGAGTAATACAAATAAGTATTACTAAAATAATTATGAAGAAAAACAAATTATTAGGTGTTTTAGCTTTATCATTATCACTTGGTCTTGCTGCTTGTGGTGAAGATGCTCCAGTAGACGGAGATAAGACCGGCACAGGTACACAAGAATGTACTAAGCATACCTGGGGTGATAAAGAGGTCATCAAAGCTGCAACTTGCACTGAAGGTGGCCAAACACAACGTACTTGTACAGTATGTGGTAAGAAGGAAGATCCTAAGAACACTAGCAAATTAGGTCACGACTATAAAGACCTAGAAGAAGGATTTGTGGATTCTACTTGTACACAAGTTGGTAAGAAGAAACAAAAATGTTCTCGTTGTGGCGATGTACGTGAAGTTGAGGTTGCACTCAAAGACCATACTTGGGTAGACATTGAAGGCGGCACTGCTGCAACATGTACTGAAGCAGGAACGCAAAAACAAAAATGTTCAGTTTGTGACACTGAAAGAACAGTTGAAGTCCCAGCATTAGATCACTCCTATGGTGATACTGTAAGAACTAAAAATCCAACTTGTGAAGAAGCTGGTAATGATGCAAGAACTTGTTCACGTTGTGGTTATGTTGAGAACACACCTGTTGATGCTCTTGGACATGATTATGAATTAGTTGGTGGACAAGACACTCCAGATCCTGGTAAAGCTGCTGTTAGACTTTATCATTGTAAGACTTGTGGTATTGAATTCTTAGGATTTAAAGCAAGTGAAGTAAGTGCTGAATCAGAAAAAACTTTAGTCTTTGAAACTACTACTAATGATGCTGGCGAAACTGTTAAAACTGGTGCACGTTTCTTTGGACGTCCAATCGGTAACTCTTTAGCATTAGATTCTCAGACTGGTGATTCAATAAACAGAACAAATAACGAAGTTGTTTACTGTAGAGAAGAAACTGGTGATTTCTTTGAATATGTATTCGACTTAGATCACGATCAAGCTGAAACTTTATCAACTTGTAGATTATACTGTGACGCTAAACCAGCAAACTACTTAAACGGTGCTGATTTCTGGGCATACGCAGCATCTTCAGATGACTGGACTCCAGGTTATTATATTGATGATAATCCTGATCACATCGAACATAATGAAGATGAAACAGTTAAGATGGTTGATAACCACGCAAGATGTACAAGAGATTCTAGTACTGCTGGTGATGCAACAGGTGAACAAGTTCCAATGGGAAAACGTATCACTGATTATAGATATGCTCTTTATGTCGATAATCCTTCAACTGGTGAATTAGAAATTCAACAATTCGATGCTGATACTGCTGTTCCTACAGAAGGTAGTAACGAAAACATGAAGAGAAAAGAATATGTATTACCATATACTTTCCACTTACATGAAGGAACAAATAAAATCAGTTTACGTATGGCTGGTGGATATAGATCAACATTCTATAACTTCACATTCAGACCATATGTTGCTCCAACAGCTATTACAGTTAATGAAAGTGCACTAGAAGTTAGAGAAGGCAAGACAGTTGCTATTACTGGTGCTTCACAAGAAGGTGTAACTTATACATCAAGCAATACTAACATTGCTACTGTCGATGCAAATGGTGTGGTTACTGGCGTTAAAGCTGGTGATGCTACAATCACTGTTTCTAAAGAAGGTAACTTCAAAGATGCTAAAGTTCCTGTTAAAGTTCTTGAAAGAGAAGGCGTTGTAACTCTTGACATATTCGATGCTGTTGTTGCTCCAGCAGAAGGCGGAATTGAAGTTTACGAGTCTTCATCTAGTGGCAATTGGTATAGAAATCCTAAGAATGGCACAACTTTAACATATACTTTCCAATCCGAATTAGCTGGAAAATTCGATATTAATTTTGGTTTAAGAAACAATGCTAATGATGCTATTGATCTTGCAACTAATATGGGAATTAAAGTCAACGATGTCGATGTTGCTGTTACTGGTAGTGTTAAAACACAATACAATCCTGTTGAATATGTTGTTGGTCAAGCTGACTTAAATGTTGGTAATAACACAATGGTTATTTCATTCGCTGCTGATAGTGCACTTTATATTAAGACTCTCAAACTCGTTCCACACGTTCACGGTTGGTCTGAAGGCGAAGCTCTTACTGAAGGTGAAAATGACGCAGCTGTTATGAAATACACATGTAGTTGTGGTTTAGTTAAGTATGAAATCGCTGCTTCTACAGGTAAATTCGTATTAGATGGTTCTAGCGCATGGAAAAATGATGCTAGTGATCCAACAAAAGGCGATTTCTTCAAATTAAGTAGTGATGGACATTCATTCCACTTCACATTTGCTTTACCAAAGGGATTCACTGGTAAAATGTATCAACGTGGTTATATGGATACATACGGCAGTAATAAGAACAATAAACTCTTCTACGCTAGAGACGTTTCTAATATTGCAGTTACAGTAAATAATGCCGAAAATCCAATTGCTATGACTGGTGATTACCCAGCAGTTGAAGGCAAAACATATGAAAATGTATTATTCTCTGATGTATTCGGTACTGAAGCAGATGCTAACAATAATTCTGCTGTTAAAGATGTTTTAATTGGTGATGTTACATTAGGAACTGCTAATACAATTACTTATAAGAGAGTTAAAACAGTTAATCTTACTGTTTCCCACTTTGTATTCATTGGTACAGAAGTTAACGCATAATAAATTGCTAAACTTTAAACAAAAAGCAATAGGCGGTTATATCGAAAGGTATGCCGCCTTTCTTTATGCGCCAATATGCAAGCAAAATAGACACTTTAAGACATTAAACTGATAAACCTATGTAAATTATCGTCCGATCTTGTTTGATGCCTTAAAACGTCAATAATTAAAAACATTAAAATATTATGCAGTTAAAAAATCTAAAAAATTATACGTTTTTAACATTTGATAGAAAAACTCTCAAAATGAATTATTTGCCGCTATTTTTTCTTTAAAAATAAGAGTGTATTAAGTATAATATATTCGTAAAAGTTGATTATGCTCACCAGTGAGGTGGGTATATGACTTTTTGTTGTTAAGCCTTAATGACTTGCAACTAGTTAAAAACCTTTTGAGGAGTTGTGGAGGTAAATTTAATGAAAAAAAATAAGATTATAGGAGTTGTTGCATTAGCTTCAATGATGGGGCTCTCTGGATGTAACTTACTTGACAATGTCGGCGGTGCATGTGCTCACCAATGGTCTGTTTGGGAAATTATAGAAGAACCAACATGTCAAGACAGAGGCCAACGTGAAAGATATTGTGAGTTATGCGGCAAAGTTCAAACTAGAAGTATTGCTATTGATAACATAAATGGTCATAACTGGGTTGACGATGAAGGTGGAGATAAAGTTGCTACTTGTACCGAGCATGGTATAACTGGTTCAAAGTATTGTACTCGTTGTTACCAAAAGAAAAGAGGCACTGAAACTGAATTAGGCGCTCACTCTATGGAACGTTCTAATCCTCAACCTTCTGATCCAAAATATAAAGATTCTACTTGTGAAGAAAGTGGTTTATATCAAGAAAAATGTCGTTTCTGTGGTATCACTAATGATGTTGCTATAGATAAAAAAGGTCATAAAGAAGCTGCTCCTGATTTTAGTGGCGGTAAAGTTGGCGTTGTCAGATGTAGCACTTGTGGTGATTTCATTGCATATGAATTAGATATTAAGGATGCTAAAGGATTTAACACTCCAACTGTAAGAATGGGTGCTAGAAGTGGTGATTCCAGTAAAGCTGTTTGGGATATTTCTTCTTGTATAGGCGATGTTATTCCTGCGGGCTCATATGATATTCTATTAGAAGCTGCAATGACTGATTCTGCTCATGGTACAAGAAAAATGTACAATATGGCTAGAAAGGATTTAGTTGTCGAAGGCGATGATAATAATCTTCAAGGTTCTCCTGATAGTATTGATGAATCTGCATATAGATATTATGTAAAAGTTGATGCAACTAATTATTATCCAACAACAAAAGAATCTTTTGCTGATTTAGGTTTATCAGTTGGTACTTCTAACTTTAAATATGTCAATTTCTTAGAAGGTGTTTCGATCAACAAAGAATCAACATCTCTTGAATTTATCCATGGCAATATTGGCTATTCATTATATGTTAAGAGTATTAGACTTAAACCACATAATCACACTATGGAAACTTCAAATGTTCCTGCTGGCACTAATCATGTTGGATATACTTTAGACAAATGTAATAAATGTGGATATAGAAAAATTACTATCGCAGCTAGCGAAGCTGTTGCTACTAATTTAGATACAACTGCACCTGCTGGCCACGTAAGACTTGCTGCTGATTCTGATAAGTTAACATTCAATATCAATCTTGATGAAAATATTTCTGGTAGTCTTTTCTTAACTGGTAGACAATCTACATCAAATATGGATGAAACTCCATTCAACATTATTGTTGAAAATAACGGAGAAGTTATTTCTGGTGATTGGAGTGGCAAGAAATCTAGTGATTACTTCAACGCTGAAGGAGATACAGGTGTTGTTGGCTATTCTAATGAAGGAAGATTATTAATTGGTGAAGTCGATTTACGTGAAAATACTAAGTATGGTACTAACCAACTCGTAATTACTCGTACAGGCGATTACAATATTGCTTTGAAGGAAATTGTTATTGAAGGTAGACCTACAGGTCATATTCATGAATTAGTACATAAATCAGAAGATGACACTCCTGCTACTTGTAGATCTAATAGAACTGAAGCCTGGGTATGTTCATGTGGATTAACTGAAAAGAGAGTAATTCAAGATACAAAAACTCCACATGATTTCAGAATTGATACAGACTATGCTCCTACTTGTGAATCGGAAGGTACTAGAATTCTTGTTTGTAATAATTGCGGACAACGTGAAACTATCATTACTCCTAAAGCACATGATATGGTTACTGTTGATGCACCAGATGGAGCTGAATACGAGCTTAAGAAATGTTCTAAGTGTGGCTTAGCTGTTGAAGCAACTTGGACATTAAATCAAGCTATGATCAAAGATTATAACGGCTCTGAATATGTACAAACAGCTGCTACTGCAAAATCTGGCAAAATGAGTGATGGTATTACTCAAATGACTGTCTTCAAATTTGATACTGCAAATCGTAGAGTAGTTTTGAATTATTCATATGATGGTGATGAAGCAGTAGACGCTATGCTTAGCATGTTTGCTACAACAAAAGCAAGTGAAGTAGAAAGATGCAACGCATATAAAGAAAATTCAGCAAAGAAATTAAGCATTACTGTTAATGGTGACGAAGTTAGCTATAAGAATGCATATAATAATAAAACAATGGCTGACCTTGGCTTAACTAATACTGAGTCTAATGTTAATGATAACGGTGCTAAATTAGCTGATGCTAAATGGTTACAATACTACGAAGTAGAATTAATTCGTGGTATGAATGAAATCGTTATTGATTTCCCATTGGAATCTGAATATCCTCTCTACATTGGCGGTTTCAGACTTTCTTACTAAAGTAAGAAAAAATAACAAATAAAGGTTGAGTTGTAACTCAACCTTTTTTAAATATTTAATATATTATTAAAATAAATATTTAGCATATAAAAAATCGCAAAATTGTCATAAATAAAATCCAAAAAATATATATTATATATAAGTAAAGAAATTAAATGCAAAAGCAATTGACATTTAATGTTGCGTTTGATTTTTTATTTTAATAAGAGAAATTCGACGGTAATTCTCTGGAAAGGATTAATACTTAGGTATTATTGTAAACATATGAAAAGAAAATTAATTGGATTAACAGCATTATTACTTTCATTAAGTGCTACAGCTTGTTTAGGAAACGATGATGGAAATAAAGGAGATACTAATAAGACCGACACCGACCTTTCTGAAGCTGGATACAACAGCACAAATGATGAACATTATAAAGTTGATGAAAAGGGCAATAGAATTGGTAATCGTGAACCTCATACATTCCAAGAATATGAAGGTGATAATAATTACAAACCTGTTGCACCAACATGTACAGCTGTTGGTAAGGCATTTAAGAAATGTACAGTTTGTGGAAGAGTTGTATCCTATAACGTACCTGCATTAGATCATACTTGGGGTCCAACAAGTGATGCAAGCAAAGCAGCTACTTGTACACAAGCTGGTTTTAAAGAATGTACAATTTGTCATAAACAAGAAGCAACTGACGCTTTAGGACACGATATGAAAGAAGCAACAGCTCCTACACAAGGAAGCACTGATGCAGCTGTTAAGAAATTCGCATGTTCAAGATGCAATGAAGTACAATACGAAATCGATGCTAAAACTGGTAACTTCCAATTAGCTAGTGGTAGTTCTTGGAAAAGTGGCAATAATCCTGACAGTGGTGCAGTTAAATTAAATGGAGATGGTCAATCATTCTCATTCACATTTAACTTACCAAAAGGTTTTACAGGTAAAATGTACCAACGCGCTTTTATGGATAATTACAGCAGTAATAGTTCTAAAAAAGCATTCTATGAAACAGATAGCACTGCTAACATCGAAGTTTTAGTTAATAGCAATAAAGTTGATTTATCTTCACAAAATACTGTAACTTTTGAAGATTTATTCAAAGGCGAAGTTGATGGTAGCAATAGTGTAGTCAAAGATATTCTTCTTGGAGATGTCACTTTAGGTACTGCAAATACAATCAGTTATAAGAGAGTTAAGACTTTAAATATGACTGTCTCAACATTTGTATTCGTTGGTTCAGAAAACGCTTAATTCATCTGTTAAAAGCAAATTAAGAAATTATTAAGCCAGGCGCGAATAATAGCCTGGCTTTTTCTTATTTTTTAATTTGCTAATTTTATTTCCTATGATCGCCATATAATTGAAAGAATTAGGAGTAAAGCCATTAAACAGCATTCTCATATAAAATAAAGCAATCGCATATATAGCATATTAAAAATAGCAAAATAGTCATAAAGATAATAGCAAAAAAAACTTATTATATAAGTGTAATAAACTAAATAGTGATAAAAATATATTCTCAAAATATTTGGTTTTTTTGTTCATAAGAGTATTTTGATTATAATCTTAATTCTCTGGAAAGGGTTAATACAAAGTATTATCGTGAGTTTTATGAAAAAGAAAAGAATGTTTGGCTTAGTTGTAGGACTTTTATCATTAGGTCTTACTGGATGTCTTGGAGGCGGTTCTACTACAGTGGAATCAGATGGAGATGAATCAGAATCTGTTATTGGAAATACTGAAGGACATTTCAAAGTAGATAGCCAAGGAAATAGAATTGGCGCAATTGAACCACATACTTTAGTGGATTCCGAAGGAGATTTGTACCATAAGCCCGTTGAACCTACTTGTACAACAGTTGGGAAAAGTTTCCAACAATGCACAATTTGTAATAAATTTATTGATAAGATTGTTCCAGCTCTAGGCCATAGTTATGTTCCAATTAATAGCGAAGGTGGTGGAAATCCTTGTACATCACTTGGAACATTAGAATGCTCAAGATGTGGTGCTACAACACAAGCAGATAAACCATTAGGTCATCAACTTACAACTGAAGCAACATCTGTAGCATCAATTACTAAAGAATTATGTAAAAGAGATGGATGTGGACAAGTCTCGTACATCTTAGATTGTGCTAAAACCGATAGTGGTTGGAATGGCTCAACTGGAACAGGTAACACTGCATATAAAATGGGCTCTAGAAGCACTGAGGAAAACGCTACTTGGAATGTTAACGGCGTTATTCCAGATGGTAAATATGCAATCGAAATTGAATGTGAAATGACAAGCTCAAGTCATGATGGAAGATACTTCTTCAATCATACAATTAGGGGTGTTGCTGATCCTGCATCAAGTGATAGTGATAAAGATGGATCTAGCGAAGCACCATATAGATATCAATTCGGTTTAAACGGAAGTACAACATATGTTAATCCTGACAACGAAAAAACATATGGTGAAAACGGGATGACTGCTGATGAATTTAAATACGTTCGTGTTGTCGATTCTTGCGATATTTCTGGTTTAACATCATTTACATTGCATCACGGAAAGATTGGTTATTCTTTAAAGATTCAAAATGTTAAATTAGTTAAGATTGACTAATCAAAATAGTAAAATTTACTTTTATGAGGGTACGATTTGTACCCTTTTTAAATTTTTAATATTTCGATATTTGGTTACGATGAATTTTTTGATTTAACTAATTTTTTTTAAAAATATCATCTAATATATAATAAATGAAGAATTGAAAGGAAGAGTAATATGCAAAAGAAATATAAAATTTTTACCTTATTATTAGCTTCAATTATGCTAGTAGGGTGTGGTAATAAAAAACCGAATATTGATCATATTCATACATTCGATGATGAATGGCATTACAACGATGACACTCATTATCATATTTGCACTTATGAAGGATGCAATAAAAGAGGTAATGAGGAGACTCATAGCTATGTTGATGGTACATGTAGTGTTTGTGGGTTTAACGACCCTAATTATAACAATTTCTCGTTTATTGGTACCGCAGATGGTCATTACAAAGTGGATGGCAAAGGAAATAGAATTAGTCAAACTGAGCCACATACGTTAGAAGAATATAAGGGAGATGCACGACACGAATGTATTTCAGCAACTTGCACAAGTGTTGGTAGAGGATACAAAAAGTGTAAAATTTGTGGCAAAATTGTAGAATATACAATTCCAAAGTTAGACCATGATTATGGGGAGTGGACAGTCATTACTCCTGCAACCGCTACTTCAAAAGGCGTGAAAGTACGTACTTGTTCTATATGTAATACTAGAGAAGAGGCAGATATTCCTGAATTAGGTACTGATGACGCTTCTTTTGTATTTACTGGTCGTTTATCGGAACCACAAAAGATTCACACTACAAATCAAGAAAATTTCCTTAAATACAATAAGGATTATTACAACATTACTAGTGGAGAATTGAATAGTTATAACGCAACTGGTAATGCTGAAAATTCTTTTCCTAATCAAGTTAGTTTAAGTTGGAATTATACAGTTCCTTCAGGAAAGACACTTAAAAATTACTCTATTGTAACTGGCCAACAACCAGATTTAAGTGATGGTTATACTATTACTGGAACAACTAGTAAGAGTATAAGTTTCTATAATCCATTTTTAGGTGTTAATTACTTTAACGTAATTGCAAATTTCACTGATAACACTAGTGA
The DNA here is from genome assembly GCA_024695405.1 of Bacilli bacterium. Taxonomy (GTDB): domain Bacteria; phylum Bacillota_I; class Bacilli_A; order RFN20; family CAG-826; genus RGIG9670. Next base: position 11,283 of record JAILIF010000074.1, on the reverse strand, counting down.
ATCATCAAATATTACTACCTTCTTGGTTGATGAAACCGCCCCAAGAAATTTAAAAATCGGGTCCATGAGTAACTGTAGAGACATGGGCGGTAGAAGCAATTTCTCAGGTGGAAAAATTAAACAAGGTTTGATTTATAGAACTTCAGAAACTGGAAGTAGTCCAAGTAATGAAATTAAAGAAGAAATGCTTAACAGATTTAAAATTAAAAGCGAAATCTATGTTAAGGATGGTTCAAATAGTTCCTCTCCATTAGGAAGTAGCGTTAAGTTCTATAACTGCTCTATGGATTATGGTTCAACACCATATTCAAATATGTGTAGAAACGCTGAAAGATTAAGAAAAGTTTTCTCTGTTTTAGGTGACGTTAATAACTACCCGCTTTTCTATCACTGCCGTATTGGAACTGATAGAACTGGTATTTGCGGTATTGCTATTAATGGCGTATTAGGTGTTTCATTTAATGAAACAATCCAAGATTATGCTTTTTCTAATTTTGGAAAGATTGATGGCCAAAGATATGCTCATAAAGAAAACGACACTAATGGTGATGATTGTGCTAAATACATCGATGAGATTTTAGCTATGCCTGGAAAGAATTTCCAAGAACAAACAATTTACTATTTATTAACTATTGGTGTACCTGCTCAAACTATTCAAAATGTTATTGATATTATGACTTATGGCAATAAAATTACAGTTCCAACTGATATTGTGGTTGCAAATGGTGATAATTTATCAATTGTTGGAGGAAAGAAAAATACTTCAAGTGATTATACTAACCCTGATACTTATTATGAAATTAGTGGAGCATCTCAAAACGTTAATTTCAAATATAACTTAAGTGAAAATAAAGAAGTTACTGTTGTTGCCTATTTAGGTGGTACAGATTCTTCTAGTAGCAAAAAGTTAGCAGATGGTATTGATCTTAAAATCGATGGTGTATCTAAAACTATTACTAATAATAAAAGTTACTATTTAGCTGGATTTGGTAAAACTAAACAAGCTGGAAGAACAGGTTATATGTTTAATATTTTAGGCAAATATTCCTTAGCATCTGGACAACACACAATTGCTGTTGCTGGAAAGAATTATGATAAGTTCTATATTGGTGGGATTTCTATTATTGGTGCTAACGGAACTGTTACTGCAGGAGAAGGTGATCCTGAAGTAGTTGAGACAACAGTAGCTAGTTGGAAATCAACTGATTCAACTAATAAAAATGGTGTTACTGAAAAAACAAACAGCTGGGGTACATATTATAAATTGAACACTAATGATTCTAGCTCTGTTGAATATAAATTTAATTCGACTTTTTCTGGCAAAGCATATTTAAAAACATATGCTGGTACAAAAGCAGATAATGGGAAAAGTTCAAATAAAGTATGGTTTGATAATGGCAAAGCGAAATTTAAATTTGAAATTAATGGAAATCAAGTTGCTTTTACTGATAATACTACAACGTTTGCTGACATAGGAACAGGAAACACTAAAGCATCAGAGAGTGATGATAGTGGCTCTCCTGTTTGGATTGAATTCCCTGAAATATCTATTGTTAATGGAGTTAACACTATTAAACTAACAAGAACTGGTGGATATAGTTTATATTTTTATGAGTTCAAAGTAGTAACTAGATAGTTAAAAACGTGTAATAAGAGACTGTTTGATTCATTGAATCAGGCAGTTTTTTAATTTTCTTCTAGAAAATAGTAAAAAAAATTTAAAATATCGTTTACAATAAAAATATATTTTTATATCCTAAAGACAGGTTAAGGAGACTACAAGATGAAAAAAAATAAAATTATAGCAGTTGTTTCATTATTCGTTTTATCGGGCTGTGGTCCTCAAGAATATACTTATCTTTCTAAATTCAAGTATAATGATGAATGTCACTGGAGACCAGCAGTTGGTCACCCAGAAGAAAAGAAAGACTATGGTTATCATGATTTTGGTGATGTAGAGACCAACACAGCTGGTGCGCAATATCAAAAGTGCATCGTTTGTGGATATAAAAAGTATATTGATTCAGAAAGTGGTGGATTTAGTCAAGTAACTCAATTTGCTCAACCAATTGATATTCATACCGATTATCAAAAAAGGTTTTTAAGCTATAGTGGCGATTATGACAAGATGCCAACAAATACTTACCCAGATGGTTCACAGAACATTTCTGATCCTGTATTTACTAGAATCGCATGGAAATATGATTTACATAGTGAAGATTTAACTTATTCTATTTCTATTTCACAAAACCAAGACATGACAAATTCATTCACTATCATGGGCGATAATAAGCAAGAAATTAATGCTTACAATTTCTTCTTAGGCGATAACTATTATAGAATTAACGCTACAGATCCTTTTGGCAACACAAATAGTTCAAAAGTTTATAAATTAACTGTAGATAATGTCTTCCCTAGAAACTTATATATTGGTCCAACAATGACTAACTGTAGAGATACAGGTGGTAGAGAAATTTTAAATGGCAATGGCTACATTAGACAAGGATTGTTATATAGAACTTGTGGCAATAACTTTAGTCAAATTGGTAAGAAAATTGATAGTTTAGGTAAAGAAATTATGACTGAACAATTAAATGTTAAGACTGAACTTAACTTACATAATAACTATACTTATAATTTCAATTTCGAAAACACTGTTTTATATGATACTTTGATGGATTACGCTGATGGAAGTCCATCTAGACATCACTTCTCAAGAAACACAGAAAGTGTTAAAAATGTCTTTGAAATTTTAGCTAAAGAAGAATGCTACCCAATTTATTATCACTGCCGTATTGGTACTGATAGAACTGGTTTAGTTGCTATCTTGCTCAATGGTGTATTAGGCGTAGAACTTAATGATATTTACCAAGATTATTTATTCTCTAATTTTGGACAAATTGGTAGTAAGAGAAAAATTGGAACAAATGAAGCTGATGATATTTCTAACTACGTTAATGAAATTCAAAGAATGCCTGGAAAGAACTTTGGTCAAAAAACTTACAACGCATTGTTAACTATTGGCGTTCCAAAACAAACAATTGATAAGATTTTAGATATCTATATTGAAGGTGAAAAACCAAATTACGAAAACGATCAGATTGTTGTTACTGCAGATAAGATGGATATTAAAAATTCCGCATTAAAATCTTCTTCAAAAGCAAAATTAACTGAAAGAGATAACCCTGCTTATTACACAACATTGTCTAGTGGCGCTAGTGCAACCGCTAAAGTAAATGTTGATACTGCAGGCTTCAGATATGCATATATCTATGTTGGCAATAATGACGCAAGTGATTCAAAGAGAATTGAATCATCTATTACTGCTAGTATTGATGGCATTTCAATTGACATACCTTCTATAACTTTTAAAGCTGCGGGTATGGGATACTGTAGTGGTAATAGAACTAATTATTACTTTGTTAAATTAGGTGATTTAGGAAATATATCTGCTGGTGAACATACTATTACAATTAATGGAGTTGCCAATAACCTAATATTAGGCAATATTGCAGTATTATAATTGCTTTAATTTAATCAATAAGCATTCTCATTTAATGAGGATGCTTTTCTTTTTATTTAAAAATTAGTTAAAAATTTTCAAATAATCTATTAATATATAAAGCAGGAGAAATATACATATGAAAAAGAAAATATTCTGTTTTTTAGCATTGGGCGCACTTCTTGCTACTGGCTGTGGCGAAAAAACACAAACACCAAACAGTAATACGCCAGGTCAAGACACACCTGCAAAGCCAGATTATACAAAATTATTTAACTTAAATTCGCCAGAAGACCCTGTTTGCATGGTTAACGAGAAGGTAAAAGAATATACTGACGCAATTTATGCTCAAAGAGATGCAGCGGGGGCCTCTGCTAGTAGTGAAGATAAAATTGTAGATCCTTTATATTCTAATAAAGTACAAGTTGCAGCATCTAAAGGTGACTATGATGAAAATGTTCCAGTAGAATTATCCTTTACTGTAGATGATTCAATTAAAAATGAGACATTTACTGTTGAATATTGGGTAGAAGGAAAAGAAGATGATGTTAAGAAAGTCGTTCCTAATGACGGCAAAGTTTCTTTACAAAATCTATATCGTTCAACTAGATATGAGTGGCACGTTGTTGCTTCTTCAGGTAAAGAATCAAAAATTGAAACCTTTGAGACTGGGGACTATGTTAGATTCTTAAATGTTGGTAGTATTCCTAACTTTAGAGATAATGGTGGTTGGACTACTGTTGATGGTAAGAGAGTAAAACAAGGTTTAGTTTACCGTGGATTCGAATTAAATGATCATAAGTTAAAAAACGGCCACGCTCAAAACGTTATGGGTGATGATGATCCAGGAAAAGATGTTTTCGTTAAAGACTTAGGCATTAGAGCTGAGATTGATTTAAGAAGTGAGGATGAAGCTGACAAGATCACAAAATGCGCTATGAATAAAGAAGGCGTTACTGAAAGCGATCCTGAATTCGTTAGCTACGAAAGAATTAAAGTCGGTTCATACGCAACTGGATTAAAAGAAAACAAAGCTCAATATAAAACAATCTTTGAAGATTATTTAGCAAATGCAGATCAAAAACCTGTTTATTATCACTGCTATGGTGGTGCAGATAGAACTGGCACAATCGGTTTTATGTTAGGTGCTATTTTAGGAATGAGCTATACTGATTTAATCATTGATTATGAAGCAACTACATTCTCAAATAACTTAAAAGAACATGACAAAGATAGTGATCAATATACTCACTTCCCTGCAATGCTTGAAGAAATTAAATCTTGGAGTTTCTATAGTGAATCTAAGCCATTAAGTGAAATTATGGAAACATATTTAACTCAATCTTGTGGTGTTGCTTCTGAAAAGATTCAAAAGATTAAAGATATCATGTTAGAAGATATTGACTAATTGAAATATTAAATAAAATTTATTAGACAAGGTTTTATGCCTTGTCTTTTAAATTACTCTCAATTTGATAGACTTTTTTAGTTAATGTTGTATTATTATTATAAATTCATAATTATTTTTAGGAGACATTGTTTATGAATAGTATTTATTTAGACGATGAAAATAAACAAGCATCTGAACCAATAGATGATATCTATAATGAAGATGCTAATAATGCTAATGCATCTAGTAAAGATTCATTTGCGAGTAATGCAGCTGCAAAACTTGCTCATGATTCTGAATTAGGAAAAATGTATTTCGTTTTATTTTTCTTATTCATTCCACAAATTGTAGGTAGCGCACTTTCTAGTTTTGGTAGCGGTGGCATGGTAAGTACAGTTGGTGACTTTATTTCTATTGCATCTAGTGTTATCTATATTCTTTATTTAATTAAATTAGGAAAATATGTTACTGATTATAAAAAAGCAGGTATCTTTATGGCGTTAGGCATCGTTGGTAGCCTTATCGATATTATTATTGCTTTTGTAGGTCCAGAAAGAGACCCTGAAGCATTATATCCGCTTGATTTTGTTTCTTTACCATTCTCACTTATCGCATTATATGGTTCATTCTTAGAATTCAAATCACACGCTGCTATTACGCTACCTGTAAATAGAGACTTATCTGAAAAATGGAATAAGTGCCTTAAAGGATACATTATCTGTTTAGCTATTTTACTTTGCACAGTAGTTCTTATCTTCATTCCTATTTTAGGTTTGTTATTATTAATTGCTGCAGCTATTGGAGTTCTTATCTTTAGCATTTTAAAGATTATCTACTTATACAAAATGTCTGAATTGTTTAAATAGTTGATAGAGAAGGGAAAACATACTTTTTTATGAAGGGGGAACTTTATAAAAATAGGTATGTTTTTTCTTTTTCGTTTATAATGTGTAATATTGGGAGACAAAGGTATATATGAAAAATAAGAAACTATTTATATTTTCTCCTTTATTAGCCTTATCTTTAACTTCGTGTGGTAAGACATATGAAAGTAAAGATTATATCTTAGAGTTACCTTGGAAGGATGACTTTAGAATTCTTCAACTCAACGATATTCATATAGGAAATAAAGATGATCAAGAATTACAATTTCAATATCTAGATTTAGTTATTAATGACGCTAATGCGAATGCAGACTTAATTGTCCTTAATGGTGATTTATTTACTTTTGCGGATAGAAGTACCGCTAGACGTTTATTCACATTTATGGATAAACATAATACTCCTTGGACTGTTACATTTGGCAACCATGATGAACAAGCATATTTCTCTATTGATTGGTTAACTGGTTATCTTAATGATTTGAATGATAAAAGAGCTAGTGGAGAAAGTTATTGTGTCTTTAAAGACTTACAAGATGATGACATTATGGGTAACTGTAACTTCGCGATTAACTTAATGAAGGACGGCAAAGTAAAAGAACAAGTTATCTTAATGGATTCAAATAGATATAACTTTGGTAAATATGAAGATTATGATTCATACACTGGTTATGACTGTATCCATGATGAACAAGTTAAATGGTATGAAGATATGGTTAACTACACTAAAGCAAATAATGGTGGCGTTACTGTTCCTTCAGTCGCCTTCTTCCATATTCCATTCCCTGAATTTGAAACTGCTTGGGAAGAATCTAAAAAGGATCCTTCTATGATTGTTATCCCTCAAACTGATAAATCAGAATATGAAGGAGTCGCTGCTCCTAAGATTAATACTAAGTTATTTGATAAGATGGTCGAACTAAGAAGCACAAATGGTGTCTTCTGCGCTCATGACCATAAGAATAATTACGCTATTGAATATAAGGGTATTATTTTATCATATGGCGTTAACTCTACTGATAGAGTTTACTGGGATGAAGACTTATGTGGTGGTCAAGTAAATATCATTCATAATGATGGTAGTTTAGATTTTAAACAAATATTCCATTCTTATGATGAATTAAATAAGGAGGGCAAGTAATATGAGTAAGAAAACTGCTGGTATTATTTTAATTATCCTTATTGTGGTAGGAAGTATATTTACTTTCTTCTCCGCTAACTTATTATTCTCTGATTTAGCTAATATCTTCCCTGGATATAAAGATAACAACTTCATTACATCATTACCTTTATGTATGACAATGAATCAATTCATTTTAGCTATTCTCTATGTAGCTAGATATATTAGACGTCCTCAATATGTTAAATCAATGACTAAAAAATACTTAATCATCTTTATGGCTTTCTCTCTAGTAGGTATTATTACTTCCATTATGTCGGGAGTGATGATTTATCATAGTTTCTTTAAACCATATCCAATTCCTGCATATTGTTTCACTATGATTTTAGTTAATGTCATCTTAATTGCTGCTGCAGTATACTTCTACATCCTCACAGTTAATAGAATGCCAGATGATGCTGAAAGAAGACCATTCAGTGTTAAGCATGTATTCAAAACTATTGGTTATTCATTAGGTATTTTCTTTGTTCTTGAAAGATTTGGAGCTGCTTTATATTTCCCATTCTATATTCAATGGAGAACTATCTACATGTCATGGCCATTCTTTTTCACATTATTAGCCCCAATGAGCATGTGTGTACAGTCATTCCTTTATGTTATTCCAAAATATAAAGAAAACGTCCGTGCTGGGCTTATTTTCGCTATTGTTAACTTAGCTGTAGCATTTGCAGCTCACTTAGCTATCTGTATTACTGGATATTATAATTCTAAATTATTGTCTGCTATCTCTCCAGCAATGGCTATCGATAGATTGGATTGCTCTACTAAGAGTTTAATCTTAGTTATTGTTGTTACAGCAACTATTGGTGTTTTAGGTTTAGTCAATGCTATTATTATTCGCCGCAAGGTTAAAGGAATGAATACTATTAGTGATATTCTCGATAACATTAAAGCAGGTAAAGAACCAACTGGTGAAGAAGACGATGATCCAATAGAAGCTACTAAATAATTTTATGATTGATGGTCATATTCATTTTGAGAAACAACCATATTCTTTAGAAATAGTGGAAAACATGGTTAAGACCGCTATGGAAAAAGGAATTGATGAGATATGGTTACTCGATCATACTCATAAATTCAAAGAGTTTTCTTTTCTTTACCAAAACCTAAAAGAAGATTTAACTGTTAGGTGGTATAGTAAGAAATCTCCTATTTCTATATGGGAATTTATACAGTTTAAAGATTATATTCAGTCTAAGAAGTGGCCAATCAAAATCAAATTTGGTTTGGAAGTGTGTTATTTTCCTGAGACTGAAGACATATTAAGAAAAGTATTAGACACACTTCCTAAATTTGATTTCTTGATTGGGTCTGTTCATTTTGAATTTGGCACCGCAATAGATATTAACAAGGAACTACAAGATAGATTCAATATAAGGGATTTATATATTGAGTATTTTGAAATTCAAAAGAAAGCAGTTCGTTCTAGACTATTTGACGTTATAGGTCATCCTGATGCGATAAAGCAATATGGAAATTATCCAGATGAGAAGTTATATTTAGAGCTAATAGAAGACTTCGCGAAAGAATTATCTAAATATAATCAACAAGTTGAAAATAATAGTGGTCTACTTAGACATGGCTTTCCTTATGGAGGCATGTCTAAAGAAATGATTGAGATATTTGATAAATACAATATTAAATATCACCGTAGTAGTGACGCACATAAGTTTGAAGATATAGGTAGAGCGTTTGACACTTTAAAAGAATGTGTTTAATTTTATAGAAGGAGGAGCATTATGATTTCGCTTATTAAATTAGCTCTAATTTTATTTTTTATTGTTGTTGTTCTTGCTATTGTGTTAATTTTTGTCTTGCTTCTTTAATTCTAAAGTTAAATTTAAGTGCACATTCACTTTACAAAATTTTCGTCTTCAATCATTTACGCTACGATATATATATATGGATATTTTAAAAGAGTTTGTAAATAAACGTATTTAATTTACATAGTTTTTTATCAATATATTTTATCGAGAAAAGAGAATTTTGATTTATCAATAAACTATTAAGACTCTGGATTATATGTTTTTACTTATAAAGAAAGGAACGAAAAGCATAATAAATCACGAGTCTTTTTGATTTGAATTATATAAAAACAAATTTATGCAAAACTAGGTCTTTATTCAAAGAACACCTAGAATAACATAAATAATAGTTAAGACATATACGGGTTTTTGTTGCTCTTCCTACAAAATGTTAACTCTAAGTCTATCTTTATTTATTTGTGCTACAACTAATATCAGTATGGAAGCGGTAAAAGAATATATATTACAAAACTGGATATTAATTTAATATTAACCGCATTTGCGCTTATTCTTGCTACGACTGCTTTTATAGATAAAAAGACTACTAGACGTTTATATATTCTAGTAGGGGGATTGTTCTTATTATCTATAATTGTGTTTATAGAATTCTATTTTGAAGATAATTCTGATTTTAGAATGGCTAGAACTATATTAATGTCCATTAGATATAGCGCTGCTCCATTTGTTATCGCTCAGATTATCTTCTCTTTCATTAAGAAAGAAAAAGCATACATATTTATTCCTGCTGGAGTGTTATTAGTTATAGATATTGTATCTATATTTAATGGAATGGTATTTAAGATTGATGAATCTAATGATTTAGTTAGAGGCCCTTTAGGATATCTACCATTTATAGTAGCGGGTATATATTGTGCTTATTTAGTGTATTTATTAATTAGAAGAAGTAATAAGAGATTATTAGAGATTGTTCCAATATCTTTCTTAGCAGCGGGATTCTTACTTTCTTTAATATTCCCATTTGTATTTGGCCATCAATTTGCAGATATATTTACCTCTACCATAACTATGGGAGCGTTCATGTATTATATATTCTCTATATTACAGTTAACTAAAAAAGACGCTTTAACTGGCTTACTTAATAGACAAGCATATTACGCTGAAACAGGTAAATCTATTAAAGATATAACTGCAATAGTGTCTTTAGATATGAATGGATTAAAAGTTATTAATGATACATATGGTCATGATGCTGGAGATGAAGCTTTAGTCACAGTAGCGCTTTGTATATCTAAATCATGTAAGATTAAACAATCTAGTTATCGTATGGGTGGAGATGAATTCGTAATCGTTTGTCGTAAGAGCATTGAAGAAGAAGTTAAGAAATTAATAGATAGAATAAATAAACATATTGGAGACACTAAATATACATGCTCTATAGGATATTGTTATCAAGAGAATGGTTTTTTAAGTATAGAAGATTTATTAAAAAAGTCTGATGAGCAGATGTATTTAAATAAGGCTGAATATTATAAGAATAAGAAACTTAATTAATAGTATTTGCTTCCATAATTCATAAAGAACATTCGAAAGCGATTTTATATTTCTTTTAATTCGTATTGAAGATTATATAAACCGAGTAAAATAAAATTAGACTTTAGATTTCTCCGAGATTTGATGAAAAAGAGAAAAGTTAGGTTAAATGGTGTTTAAGGGGACTAAAAATAGAAAAAGTAAGAAAATAATACCCATAATGCCATATTAACTGTATGAAACTTTTCTTTTTAGGTTGTCAAATGATTAAAAGTAACGTCTGAAGTAAGGAGGACTTTTATTAATAGTCTTATTTGTCTAGACCCATGCTTTATAATAAAAAAGAGATTAACATGGAAAGGTGGTAAGTCTACTTTTGATAACTTACAAACGTTATTTCATAGATGTAATGTTAGAAAAGGCGATAAGATTGAGTAAGAACTAAAAAGAACAGAAAATTTATCTTTCTTCGTTTAATTATTAGGAGGGGAACCTTTATGCACATTAAAAAACTAATTAGTTTATCTTTATTATCTTTCGCTTTTATCGCATGTTCTAATAAACAAAAACTATTAACCAATAATAAACCATTAACTGATATTCCTTTTAATCTAAATATTGGTACTGAAGGATTTAATCCTCCTAATGCTTCTTTATTTAAGAATGAAGAACAATTCAATGCATTTTTAAAAGACGAAACTATATTCACTAACGAACCTAGTGAGGAGTTTAATAATATAAATGCTAAATATGATGCTAGTTATTTTATAAATAATGATTTAATCGCGGTTATAGAATGGGCTACATCTAGTAACTACTACGGTTATTCTTTAAATAAGATATATAAAGAAGATAATTTCTGGGCTATATCTATTAAAGCATTATCAAAAAGTGAAAACGTTGACTGCGCTATGGGAGCGTATTTCTGTTATTACTTCGAAGTCGAAAAAGATCCAAACATGGTAGATGTGAAATTGACTTGGTAGTTAATTAAAATATAAGAGAATATTTACTTTAGTAGTTTAGAACTTATT
>JAILIF010000072.1 GCA_024695405.1 Bacilli bacterium | reverse complement strand
GTACTTGTTAAATGTTTTTTGCTTCCTTTTTCATGTTTTTCCATATTCTCTCCTTTCTTAGGAAGCATCAAAATAATTATACCGAAATAGTAATTACAACTTATTTTTCTAGGCAGTTGCATTTAATTATTCAATTAACTTTCATTTATTTTTGTTTGGTTTATTTTTAAATAAGATATAAAATTATAAAGACAAATATTTAACTTAAAAGGAGAAAACATAATGAAACGTGTTTTTAAGAAACTTATTTTTGCAACAATTCCATTTTTATTAGTGGGTTGTGGTCCTACACCTACAGTAACATCAGATGATAAAAAAGCAGAGCAAGTCGACACTAATCCTGATAACAACAATAACAACGGATCTGCTGAAGAAAATAATAATAACAACGAAAATAATAATAACAACAATAATAATGGTTCTGATGAGGAAAATAATAATGGTGCTCATAACCATGAATGGAATAATACATATGAATCAGACGAAAATAATCACTGGTTTAAATGTAAAACTTGTAATGAAAAGAAAGATGAAGCTGCTCATGACTTTAATGAATGGGAAGTAACTAATTTAGGGACTTTATTAAATGATTCTCGTTATAACGTAAACAATATTAAGAAAAGAAAATGTAAAGTTTGCGGTTATGAAGAAAAGGCATCTATTTTACCTGAAATTAGATTTACATTTGATAAGAATGACACTAATAAAGATTTTGCAACTAAAGCAAGAAGCACAGACAAAACTAGACCATCAGTTTCAGGAAAAATTTCTGTTACAAATGTTGGCGAAGATATGGCTATTACAGATGCTGTAGCTACTATGAAAGTTAGAGGCAACCAAACAGCTGGTTTTGATAAAAAAGGCTTACAAATTAAGTTTGATAAGAAACAAAGCATGTTAGGTGTTAATGGTGGTAAAAAATTTAAGAAATGGGTCTTGCTAGCAGATGCTAAAGACACAACCATTTCTAGAACTGCTTTAGGTTTAACAATGGCTAAAGGCGTTATTGCAGAAAATAGTAAAGTATTTAGCTGTGACTATACACCTGTTTCTGTTTACCTTAATGATGAATATTGGGGCATGTACATGCTTGCAGACGCTAAAGAAGTTAAAGAAGGCAGAATTAAATTAGACGAACCTATTATCGAAACTAAAGATGAAAATGGTAAGAAAGTAGAAACTCCAGTTACAACTACAGATATTGGATACTGCTTTGAAATGGACTACTATGCTAAAAACGAACCTGATAAAGGTGCGGATGGCGATCCAACATTCTCAATTGACTATGGCAGCTACTTTAATAAAAATAGCTTTAATATTGAAAGCTGTTTAGCTAACTCTGGTTTAGGTGTTGTTAATACGTACACAATGAATTCAGATATTAATGACGGACCTTCAAACGCTCATATTGATGATAAAAATAGTAATCAAGTTAAATTTATTAAAAATAGATTGCAAGCTTTATTTACTGTTTTAGCAGAAGCTAGCAAGAATAATGTTGCAAAAGACATTAATGATAATAACGAAGTAGTCTCTACAACATTATCCGTAAAACAAACAATTGAAAAGAATTTTGACCTCAATACATGGGCTGAAGGTTTCGTTATTAACGCTGTTTGCTTACCACCAGATGTTGGTTATTCATCATTCTATATGTCATTTGATAATACAGCAAATGGCAATAAGCAATTAAGATTTGATAATCCATGGGACTTTGATAGTAACTTTGGTAACAGAAGAAACTTTATTGAAAAACCTGATGAAGTATCTCAATCCAGCGGTGGATGGGGCGGAGGTTCCTCATTTGATCCATACTTCATGGATAGAACTGCTAACATGTGGTTACAATTATTAGGTAAGTTAGACTTCTTTATGAATGATTACGTAAAACCAAAATGGAACGCTGCTAGAGAAAATAAAACATTTGAAAAGATGTTAGGTATGTTAAATGTTTACTATGAATATTTTGATGAAGAATATGATCGTAACTTTAAGAAATGGCCTACAACACAAGCTTCAGATAATAATGTTGGTAGTTACTTTAATGGCGATGGTGTTAACTCTGGTGAATTAAGAAAACCATTTGTAAATGTTAATGACCGTAAACAAGCTCAACAAGAAACAATCAACTGGTTGACTAAACGTGTTAACTATCTTGAAAAGAGATGGGGTAACAATAGACCAAGCGTAACTGCTGATAAATAGTTAATTAGGGTTTAAAGGTGTCAATTTAATTTGACACCTTTTCTTTATGCTTTTTTAACGAATAAATAGAAATCAAATAAATAATCGTTACTAAAAAACATAAAGTAACTTTTTTCTTTTTTATGCTTTAGTTATGTATAAATATGGTTTAGTATTTATACAGTGTATGAAAAAAGAATTTGAAATTACTCGTTATAATCCTGATTATTCTACTGGTCTTAATGAAGAACAGATACAAGAAAGAAAGTTACATAAATTAAATAACAAAACAAAGCTTACAGTAGGTAAAAGTTACGCTGAAATTATTTTTACTAATGTACTAAGCTTTTTTAATATCACTTTATTTGTAATCGCAGGAGTAATGATTGCGTGGGGATTATTTAAGAATCTTTATTTCTTAGTAGTTTTGATTCCTAATATCATTATTGGTTTAACTCAAGATATCAAATCTAGAAAATTGATGGGTAAACTGAAAGTTTTAACCTCTCCTAAAGTAACAGTTGTAAGAAATGGTCAACAAGAAGTTATTAATAGCGCTGATGTTTTATTAGATGACATTATTATTTTAAAAAGTTCTAACCAAATTCCTTGTGATGGTGAAGTAGTTGAAGGTAGTGTTACAGTTGATGAATCTTTATTAACTGGAGAATCAGATAAGATTAGAAAGCAAGTAGGAGACACTGTTTATTCAGGCTCTTTTGTTGTTAGTGGAACTTGCTATTTTAGAGCAGACAAGATTGGTGAAGAAAGCTACGCTGCTACTTTATCTAATAAAGCTAATAAGTTTCATAGATCTAGTAGTGAAATTTTAAAATCACTTAAAGGTTTATTTAGAATCATTGGTTCAGTAGTTAGTGTTATGGCAATCTTTATGATTGTTACTTTCGTTGTACAAGATAGAGAATTTAATCAAGACTTAATTGGTAGAATCACTGGATCATTAGTCGCGATGATTCCTTCTGGATTATATTTGCTTACTTCAGTTGCTTTAACTTTAGCGGTTGGTTCATTAGCAAAGAAACAAGCACAAGTACAAGATTTCTATTCAGTTGAAATGTTAGCGAGAGTTAATCTTCTTTGCGTAGATAAAACAGGGACAATTACTGATGGAAGCATGCTTGTTAAACAAGTTATTCCTACTTCATTAGGTGATACAGAAAAAGCGATTGGTCAAATTATCGCTAATTTATTAGCAGCGACTAAAGATGAAAACTTAACTGCAGTATCTTTAAAGAAATACTTTACTGCTAAAGCAAATAAAACTGCTAAAACAGTTATTCCATTCACCAGTGAAAATAAATATTCCGCTGCTGAATTTGATAAGAGCTATACATATGCTTTAGGAGCTTTTGAAGTTCTTCCTATTACAAATAAAGATGAGATTAAAGACACTGTCGAAGCTAACGCAAGTAAAGGTAATAGAGTACTTGTTTTATCTAGAGGTAAAGATGTTATTGCTGATAACAAAGTTAAAGGTAATGTAGAAGCAGTGGCCTTAATTATCTTAGAAGATCATATTAGAGAAAACGCTAGAGCAACATTTGCCTGGTTTAATGAGAATAATGTCGATGTAAAAGTTATCTCTGGTGATAATGCTATGGCAGTTAGTGAAATTGCTAAAAACGCAAATGTTAAAGATGCAGATAAATACGTTTCTTTAGCAGGTAAGTCACTTGAAGAAACATATGCATTAGCGAAAGAATATAACGTATTTGGTAGAGTTACTCCTGAACAAAAAGAAACTCTTATCAAAGCATTTAAAGATATGGGTAAGACAGTCGCAATGACTGGGGACGGTGTTAATGATATTTTAGCCCTTAAAAGAGCTGACTGTTCTATTGCTTTAGCTAGTGGTGCTGACGCAGCTAGAAACGTATCTCATATTGTTTTATTAGATAATAATTTCGACCATCTTCCAGAAGTAGTTGGTGAAGGTAGAAGAGTTGTTAATAACTTACAACGTACTGCGTCTATTTTTTTAGTTAAAACATTCTTTGCAATGTTCTTAACTTTGTTATTTACTGTTGCGTCTTATTTTGGAAAAACAAACACAATCGCTTATCCATTCTCCACAAGAAATATGTATCCTTGGGAAATTATCGCGATTGGTTATGCAGCATTCTTCTTAGCATTACAGCCTAATAAAGAACTTATTAATGGTAAATTCTTGAAGAATATATTTAAGAAGTCTTTACCTGCTGCAGCAATGATGATAGGTTCAGTTCTTATTGTTTATTTATTCCATATGTTAGACACATATAAGATTACTTATGTTGGATTAGACGACTTTAAGACCGCTGGATATATATGCACTGTTGTATTTAATATTCTAAGTGTAGTTGTTTTATATAGAATTGCATCACCATTAGACAAATATAGAAGAAACGTTGTTATAGGCGTTGGTATTGGTGTAGTCGCATGCTTAACATATGAAGCAATAGTGTCTTTAACAGGTCATACAAAATGGATGATATTTGAAATAGATTTTTCAACATTTGATAAAATGTGCATCACCATTGGAATAATTAGTTTACTCATATGCTTCTTCTTCTATATTGGCGGATGCGAATTACACGATCTATTAAAGAGAAAGAAAGCAAGTGAACAAAATGATCAAGATAAGTAAAAAAGTGCAAGATGCATTAACAAATAACATTCCTGTTGTAGCCCTCGAATCTACAATTATTTCTCATGGAATGCCTTATCCAAAAAATGTTGAAACTGCTTTAATGGTAGAGCAAGTTATTATTGATAATGGATGTGTTCCTGCCACTATAGGAATTATTGATGGAGTACCTATTGTAGGTATGGATCATGATGAGATAGAAGAGTTTGGAAAACGTAAAGGCATTTTAAAGGCTTCTAGACGTGATTTACCTGTAGTCATGGCTAATAAGGACTGGGCAGCTACAACGGTCGCTACAACGATGATAATTGCTAAAATGGCGGGTATTGAAGTATTTGTCACTGGCGGAATTGGTGGGGTTCATAGAGGAGCTACCGAAACTTTTGATATTTCGGCTGATTTACAAGAACTTGCTAAAACTAACGTTACAGTAGTTTGCGCAGGTGCTAAAGCTATATTAGATTTACCACTCACTTTAGAATATTTAGAAACTATGGGTGTACCAGTTTTAGGATATAAGACTAATGAATTACCTTGTTTCTATACCCCTAATAGTGGCCTTAAGTTAGATTACGCACTTAAAGATGAAAGAAATGCCGCAGAGATAATCAAGGCAAAAAGAGAGAACAAAATCCTTGATGGTGGAATATTAATATGTGTTCCAATTCCTAAAGAATTCGCAATGGATAAGAAGACAATAGATGATGCTATTGAAACTTCTTTAAAGAAAGCAGATGAATTAGGCATTAAAGGAAAAGAAATAACGCCATTCTTGTTAAAGAATATAGTGGAACTTACTGGCGGAGATTCATTAGAAAGTAACATTAAACTCATATTAAATAACGCCAAGGTGGGCGCTAATATTGCAAAAGAGTATTCAAAACTAAATAAAGCATGAAGACAGAACATAAGTTAGCGGAAACATTAAGAGAAATGATGCAAGAGACACCACTTGATGAAATATCAGTTGTGGCTCTTACAAAGAGATGTCATATCTATAGACAGACATTCTATTATCATTTTCATGATGTTTATGACCTACTAACTTTAGTTTATTTAGATGAACGTATTAAGAATATTGCTTACGTTAAATCATTAAGAGAATTAGTTATTGTTATATATCGTTATTATGAAGATAATGTAGCATTTGTAGATGCTTCTCTTAATAGTGCAGGAAAAGATCTATTCCAAGAGTTTATTTATAATAACTGTTATACAACTATATTAAAGTTAGTTAATGAAACTAAAGATAATAAACGTATCCTTTCTAATGATAGAAAGTCTGTCGCTAGATTCTACGCTCTAGCGTACGCTCATTCTATCGTTTATTATCTTTCGGTATTTAAGAATAAATCATTAGAAGGATTATTAGATTCCTTCTGCTTTATTAGAGATAGTGATTTACAAAAGGCAGTTCAAAACTACATAGAATATAAGGGGATGCCAAAGAATGATAGATTTTAATTTTGTATCACCTACAAAGATATTTTTTGGGAGAGAAAAAGAAAAACAAATAGGAGATATTTGTGAAGAATTTTCTTTTAAAAATGTATTAGTGGTAATTGGCAAAAGTAGTGTAAAAAAATCAGGGCTTTTGGATCTTGTTTTTTCTAAATTAAAAGAAAAGAAAATTCAATACACTTTATTAGAAGGAGTTCGTCCTAATCCAGAGATTTCCTTATGTAAAAAAGGCATTGAAATCGCAAGAGAAAATAATATAGATAGTATCTTAGCAATTGGAGGGGGATCAGTAATAGACACTGCAAAAAATATTGCTGCAGGTGTTTATTATGATGGTGATTCTTTTGATTTTAATACTCATAAATTTTCTCCAACTAGGGCTTTACCTATTGGAGTAATATTAACTATTGCAGCAGCGGGTAGTGAATTATCTAATTCATGTGTTATACAAAATGACTCTATTAACTGTAAATCAGGTTTTAATTCAGATTTAGTTAGACCAGTATTTGCAGTTGAAAATCCTGAACTAACTTATTCAGTAGATAAATATCAAACTGGTGTAGGCATTGTAGATATTATGATGCATACTTTAGAAAGATATTTACAAGATTCTAGCGATAATGAGTTAGCAGATGGGTTTGCTGAAGGATTATTAAAAGTAGTAGTTAAAGCTGGATATGTAGCAATTAATAAACCTAATGATTATGAAGCAAGAGCTACTTTAATGTTAGGTTCTTCCTATTCTCATAATGGCTTAACTAGTATTGGAAAAAGATTTGGAATGCCTGTTCATCAATTAGAACACGCTCTTTCTGGAGTATATCCAAATGTTAGCCATGGAGCAGGTTTAGCAGTACTATATCCCGCATGGGCTAAATATTATTTAGTGTATGATTTCAAAAAGTTTGCTACACTTGGTCGTAGGGTTTTTGATATAGTTGGAGAAGACGACCTAGAAGTAGGAAGAAAATTCATTGAAGAATTAGAGAATTACTTTAGATATCTAGGTGTGCCTCTAACATATAAAGATCTTGGACTTAGTAACGTTGATATTGAATTATTAACTAACGTATTTAGTCAGGGGAAAACTAGAGAAGTTTACCATAGAGAAAAGCCAATGAATTATGAGGTGGCTAAAGAAATCTTTAAAATGGTGAAAGAAGGTTAAAAATTTATTATGAAAAAAGAAGATATTACAGGTACGATTGTATACTTATTAATACTTGGTTTAGGAGCAATATTTATCTTTACTGTTTTAAGAGACCGTTCAGGCGCTTCAGGATTAGGTGATATTTATTGGTTATTTAATCTTGGTGCATTAGTAGCGGGTGTTATTTTTAACGCAATTCTTTTTGAAGCAGCTCATATACTAGGTGCCTTAATTGGTGGATATTCAATTGTTTCAGTTACTATTTTAGGTTTATGTTTTAAGAAAGACGCTGGTAAATGGAAATTCTGTTTCTCTAGTTATAACGGCTTAACTGGTGAAACTAAAATTGTTCCAAAGGAAAACAGAAATAAACCATCTAATCCATATGCTTATTTGTTATTTGGTTCATTATTATTTGTCTTAGAAGTAATTGGAGTAATGATTGTTTTCTCAATGTATAGAAAAGAACTAGGCGGCTTAGGTAATGTTGCTTATTTCTTATTAACTATGGGCGCTACTGGATTAATGATATTCGTTTATAACATTCTTCCATTTAAATTAGACTCTATGACTGATGGATATAGATTAACTAAAGTTACTAACCCAAAGAATAGAGAAGCATTCAATGAATTATTGAAAGTTGAATACGATATCTCTCAAGGTAAAGAAGTAGATGTTAAAGTATTTAAAGAAATCACTAACTATACTGCTGATTTAAATTTGAACAAAGTTTATTCTTTATTAGACGCTAAGAAATATGATGAAGCAGTCGTTTTATTAGATGATATTATTAACGCTAGAGAAAATGTTTCAAGACACGTCTATATCAGAGCAAAAGCTCAAAAAGTATATATTCATTTAATGAATGATGATATTGAAGCTGCAATGACGTATTATGATAATGAAGTACCTGTTTCAGAAAGAAGAGAGATAGCTGACGATAACGCTATGGCATGTATTAGAGCATATATCCTTATGGCAGGCCTTCTTGATAAATCTAGAAGTGAAGTTGTTATTGCAATTAATAAAGTTGATAAAGCTATTAAAAAGACTCCTAGTAATAGAAAGCCTATTGAAACACAGTTATTCAATGACGCATTAAAGAAAGTTAATAATTTACATCCTAAATGGGAATTGGATAAATACTATTTAGAAGAAGTAGCTGTTGAGAAAAAAGAAGAAGAAAAAGAAAACTCGGACCACTAATCAGTGATTCGAGTTGTTTTTTCTTGTTCTGGAATTGTCATTATATCAACAATGATATCAATCATTTTTAAGAAGTCTTGAACTACAAGATATTCGTATGGTCCATGATGGTTAGCAGAACCTGTTCCTAAGTTTGGAGTTGTTAATCCCATTCTAGAGAATTGTGCTCCATCTGTTCCACCCCTAATTGCTTTTGATTCTGGATCTAATCCGCATCTTTTAATTGATTCAATTGCTTTAAATAGTGGACGTGGGTCTTTCTTTAAGAACTCAGCCATATTTTGATATTGGTCAGTTATTTCTATTTCAATTTTAGCGTTTGGATACTTAGTTAAGAGAGCATCTCTAATCGCGAATAATTCGTTATCTCTTTTTTCTAATACATCTTTTTCAAATTCTCTGAGTATCATTGAACATTCACAATTAACTGAGTTTCCATTTATTTCAGTTAGATGCCAATAGCCTTGTTCACCATCTGAATCATAAGGTGTTTGATCTTGTGGAAGAGATTGAAGAAATTCATGCATGACCATGATAGCGTTAATTAATGTTCCTTTTCCTTCTCCTGGATGTACTGCAAAGCCTTCAAATTTAATATGGACTGATTGAGCGTTGAAATTTCTATAATCAACATGATTTATTTCTGCTCCATCGACTGTATAGGCATAATCAGCTTTCATCTTTTTAATATCAAAGTGATCAGCGCCTTCTCCAATTTCTTCATCTACTGTAAAGCAGACACTAATTGGGTGATGCTTCTTTTCTGGGTGATCTTTAAAATATTCAAGTACTCCCATGATGATTGCGATGCCCGCTTTATCATCCGCTCCCAAAAGAGTCTTTCCATCAGTAACTATTAAGTCTTTACCGATATGATTTTTTAATGCTGGGAATTCATTTGTAGATAATACTTTTTCTTCATCTAACTTAATGTCGCTTCCATCCCAGTTTTTAATCTTTCTAGGTTTAACGTTTTTACCACTTGATTCTAAAGCAGTATCCATGTGGGCGTTTAGACCTATTCTTTCTGCTTTTTCTCCTTTTAGATGAGCATAAACGTTTCCCCATTTGTCCATTGCGGCGTCTTCTAAGCCAAGCTCAAGTAAATCTTCTACAAGAACTTTACCTAAGTTTTTCTGTTTCTCTGTACTTGGAGTAGTGTGGGTAGTGTCGTCAGATTGAGTATCAATTTTTACATATTTTAGAAATCTATCGAGAGCTGCCATAATATACCTCGCTAACTAGCATTATTTTATACTAAGGACTTTTTAAATTACACGCATATTAGAAAAACATAATTATTTATTTGTTTAAATAATGTTAAAACATTAAAATATGTATGTTATTTTATGAAAGAGATTATTGAGATTAAAAGAAAAGAGTTTGAAGTCATCGAACAATTAGGTGATAGATCATATAAAGTCGAAAGAAAAGGAAAAGTCTATTTTCTTAAGGATTTTGGTGATGACGTTAAAGGATTTCAAAAGATAATTAAGAATCAAGAAATATTAAGAAATTGTGGATTCACAATGCCTAAAGTATATATGTGGGATAAGAACGCTAATATCTTTGTTGTGGACTACATTGATGGAGAAAATGTTTTTGATATTCTTGTTAAACAAGATTTAAACGAAGATATATATCCAAAGCTATTTGAAATGGCGTGGTATGCAAAAAAAGCTCGTAACTATATAGATTTTGACCCAGTTAATTTTAAGTTTTTAGATGGTAAACTATATTACTTACCATATATTATGGTAGAGTTTGATTCTAAAAGAGATTTCTTAGTAAAAGATCTTCCTTATTGGTTTTTTACTAAAGATTTTGTAAAATTAGCACATTCGCGTCAAATTGACGTAGATGAAAAAAGATTATTAAATGACTTTGAGATGAATAAGAAGATGACTCTTATCGCTATAAAGTACTATAGATAGGAAGTAAGAAGATGGGTAATAAAGGAAAAATGATAGATACAATAGCAAGAAATGGTATTATTGCAGGATTATATGCTGCACTTACTTTAGTATGTTACCCATTCGCGTATGGGATGATTCAATTTAGAATCTCAGAATTCTTAGTTCTTTTGTGCTTCTTTAGAAAGGACTATACATTCGGTTTAACTTTAGGCTGCGCGCTTGCTAATTTATTCTCTCCACAATTGTTCTTGTGGGATGTTTTAATTGGAACAAGTGCTACTTTAATTGCGTGTTTAGGAATTTGTTTCTGCAAACACTTAGTGGTTGCTTGTGCAATGCCTATAGTTGCTAATGCTGTTTTAGTTGGTTTAGAACTTTCTGTTATTTTAGAAATTGAAAGCTTTATTGTATGTGCTGCATTTGTTGCTTTAGGTGAATTAGTCGCGATGATAGTTGGATATGTATTATTTGTGGTCCTTAAGAAAAGACAAGGATTCTATAACGCTATCAAAGCTACACAAAATATGGAATTTAAATTCTAATTATGGACAATAAGAAATTTTATTTAGAAATATTACATGTAGATAAAAAAACAGGTGCAAGATATGGCATTCTTCATACTCCACACGGTGATGTAGAAGTGCCTATGTTTATGCCTGTTGGCACTTTAGCCACTGTTAAAACATTATCTCCTGAGGAATTACATTCAATGGGTGCTGGTGTTATTTTAAGCAATACTTATCACCTATCAATTCGACCAGGAGCAGATATTGTAGAAAAGGCTGGTGGACTACATAAGTTTATGAATTGGGATGGACCTATTCTTACTGATTCAGGTGGATTCCAAGTTTTCTCTTTAGCGGAAAATAGAAAAATTACAGAAGAAGGCGTTACATTTAAGAACCATCTTAATGGTGATAAGCTTTTCTTCTCTCCTGAAACTTCTATTAAGATTCAAGAACAATTAGGCGCGGATATTATTATGTCTTTTGATGAATGTATTCCTTGGCCTGCTGATTATAAATACGCTAAGCAATCTACAGAAAGAACTTTAAGATGGGCTAAACGTGGAAAAGATGCACATACTAGAGAAGACCAAGCACTATTTGGAATTGTCCAAGGTGGTGACTATGAAGATCTTAGAAAGATGTGTGCCGAAGAATTAACTAAGATGGATTTTCCAGGTTATTCAATTGGAGGCACTTCAATTGGAGAACCAAAAGAGAAATATTTTGAAATGGTGGAGTACGCTGTTAAGTACTTACCAAATGATAAACCAAGATACATTATGGGTGTAGGATCTCTCGATTATTTATTAGGCGGTATCGCTCGTGGCGTTGATATGTTTGACTGTGTCTTACCTACTAGAATGGCCAGACATGGCGCTTTAATGACTTCTACTGGTAGAGTAAATATCCATAATGAGAAATATAAAGAAGACTTTACTCCATTAGATTCTAACTGTGATTGTTATTGTTGTAAGAACTATACTAAAGCATATTTAAGACACTTACATATTTGTGATGAAACATTTGGCAAAAGACTTATGTCTATTCATAATACGAGATTCTTAATTAAGATTATGGAAGGTGCTAGACAAGCTATTAAAGAAGATAGATTCCAAGAATATATGGATGTTACTCTGGCAGCTTTTGGAGATAAAAGAGGTTTCTAATGGATATTAATTTGTTTGATTATTATCTTCCTGAAGAGTTAATTGCTCAAAAGCCTAGTGATAAAAGAGATTATTCTCGTCTTTTACTTATTGATAAAGACAATAAGACATATAAAGACGCTATTTTCCACGATATAGTAGATTATTTTCAAGCAGGTGATGTTTTAGTTAGAAATAACACAAAAGTCATTCCTGCAAGACTTTTAGGCGTAAAAGAAGTTACTCACGCTCAGTGTGAATTACTTCTTTTAAAACAGCTCGATGGTGATGTTTGGGAATGTTTAACTAGACCTGCTAAATCACTTAAAGTTGGTGCTAGAGTCGACTTTGGTGATGGTAAGTTAATAGGTGAAGTAGTTGAAGAGAAAGAAGAAGGATTAAGAAACATTAAGTTTATCTATAAAGGAATTTTTATGGAAGTACTTGATGAACTCGGAAAAATGCCTTTACCTCCTTATATTGCTCAGCAATTATGCACTAATGACAGATATCAAACTGTTTACGCAAAATATGAAGGTAGTGCAGCTGCTCCAACAGCGGGCTTCCATTTTACAGAAGAGATATTCAAAAAGTTAAGAGATAAAGGTGTAGCTATTGTTGATGTTACTTTACATATTGGTTTAGGAACATTTAGACCTGTTAAAGTTACTGACACAAAAGACCATGTAATGCACTCAGAAGTTTATGAAGTCAGTGAAGAAGCTGCTGATATTTTAAATAAAGCAAAAGCAGAAAATCGTAGAATTATTGCGGTTGGTACTACATCAACTAGAACATTAGAAGCTAACATAACTAAGTATGGAAAGTTTTATCCTACAAAAGAATCTACAAATATTTTCATTGAACCAGGATATGAATATAAAGCTATTGATTGTTTAATTACAAATTTCCATTTGCCAAAATCTACTTTAATAATGCTCGTTTCTGCATTTATGGGTAGAGAATTTACTTTAGAAGTGTATAAACACGCAGTTGAGGAAAGATATAGATTTTTCAGTTTTGGCGATGCAATGTTTATCTATGCAAAAAAATAGAAACTACCAAAAAGAATTGTTATCAATTATCAAAAACGTACAAGAAAGTGGTGTGAAACCTACTCTTTTATTGCATGCTTGTTGTGGTCCTTGTTTTACCATACCTTATGAAGAACTTAAGGACTATTTTAAGATTACAGTTATCTATAACAATTCTAATATATATCCTAAAGAAGAACATGATCGTAGACTTAACGAATTTAAACGTTATTTAAAAGAGATATCCGCTGATATTGATTTAATCGAATTTCCTTATGATAATATAACCTACAATAAAGATTTAGAACCATATGGAGATATGCCAGAAGGACATGAAAGATGTAGAGTTTGTTTTAGAAAAAGACTAGGATTTGGCTTTTCTTATGCAGTAGAACACGGCTACGATTATTTCGGAACTGTAATGACTATTTCTAGATACAAAAACGCCAAGGACATAAACGAAATTGGATATCAGCTAGAAAAACAATATGGATCAACCAAATGGCTCCCTGCTGACTTTAAAAAGAACAATGGTTACGAAAATTCTTTACTCATCATCAGAGAGCACGAAATGTATTTTCAAGAGTACTGTGGATGTATATTTTCATACAAAAAATACCAAGAAAAGCACTCTAAATAGTAAAAAATACATTTTTTTTCGGTGCTTTTGATACACCTATCACCGTTGTCTAGTTAGTGACCCTATATAATAAAATTAGAAAAAAATTTATTTTTCGCGTTGACATATGCGTATGAAGAGAGTAATATTTAAACGTTGTCGGCTCGCGTTGATGTGCGAGGTTGCTGATACACCCACAGGCGTTGTCATGAAGGTGTATTCAGGGAATTCGCATTGAGAGAGTTATGACAAAGCCTGAAAGTGATAGGAGGAAAAATAATTCATGGCAAAAGCAACTAAAATCAGAGTCCGCTTAAAAGCTTATGATCACGTCAACCTTGATGCTAGTGCTGAAAAGATCATCCAAGCTGCTAAGAAGACTGGGGCTACCGTTGTGGGTCCAATTCCATTACCAACGGAAAAACAAGTATTCACGATTTTAAGAGCTGTTCACAAATACAAAGATGCTCGTGAACAATTCGAAATCAGAACACACAAGAGAATCATCGATATCAGCAATTATCGCAAGGAAACATTAGATTCATTAAAGAATTTAGACTTACCTGCAGGAGTTGACATCGAGATCAAACTATAAGGGAGGTAAGAGTTCATGAAAGCAATTATCGGACGTAAAATGGGCATGACTCAAGTCTTCGCTGAAGATGGAACATGCTATCCAGTATCAGTCGTCGAAGTCTTACCAAACGTTGTTACAGAAGTCAAAACAGCTGAAAAGCACGGCTATGTAGCAGTTCAAGTCGGCTACGAGGACAAGAAAGAATCTAGAGCAAACAAAGCTGAAAAAGGCATTGCTAAGAAAGCTAACACAGTCCCACACCAAGTTTCAAAAGAACTTAGAGGTGATGAAATGGCTAACTACAAAGTTGGCGATGTAATTAAAGCAGGCTTATTCAAAGCAGGCGATATCGTCGACGTTATCGGTGTCAGCAAAGGTCACGGTTACACTGGCACTATTAAAAGATGGAACATGACTATTGGTCCTAAAGGCCATGGTTCAGGTTACCACAGAGGACAAGGTTCCTTCGCTAACAATGGTCGTTATAACCACGGTGTTATGCCAGGAAAACACATGTCCGGACACATGGGCAATGAAAGCGCAACAATCTTAAACTGTTTAGTTGTCGATGTTAATGAAGAAAAAGGTTACATCTTAGTTAGAGGTGGTATCCCAGGAGCACGTAAATCAATCGTTACTATTAGAAGTGCTGTTAAGGATGTTAAAAATCCAGACAGTGCTAAAAAGTTAATCGTTAGAGAAACTGCTCCAGTAGCTACTCCAGTTGAAGCTCCAGTTGAAGCTCCAGCAGAAGAAGCAAAAGCTGAATAAGGAGGAGAGTCAAAATGGCAGACAAGAAAATTTCCAAGAAAGTCGTTAATATGGCTGGCGAAGAAGTCGGTTCTATCTCATTAGACGCTTCAGTATTCGGAATTGACGCTAATAAGCAAGTCGTCTTCGATGCAGTTCAAGTTGAACAAGCTAACGCACGTCAAGCAACAGCTAAGACAAAAGTTAGACACGAAGTCAGCGGCGGTGGTAAAAAACCATGGCGTCAAAAAGGAACAGGCCGCGCAAGAGCTGGTAGTTCCCGTTCACCAATTTGGGTTGGTGGTGGCACCGTTTTCGGTCCAGTAGGTAACCAAAACTACAAATTATCCCAAAATAAGAAAGCACACAAACTCGCTGTAAAGAGCGCATTATCAATGAAGAAAGACGATATCGTTGTTGTCGATGAAATCAAATTCGCAGACAAGAAAACAGCAAACTTCGTCAAAATGTTAGACGCAATCAAGGTTGCAAACAAAGCATTAGTTGTCGTTGAAGATATCGATGAAAACTTATTCGCATCATGCCGTAACGTTGGTTATGTCAAAGTTGTCAGCTCAGACAATGTCTCAGTTGTT
Source organism: Bacilli bacterium (assembly GCA_024695405.1). GTDB lineage: Bacteria > Bacillota_I > Bacilli_A > RFN20 > CAG-826 > RGIG9670. The sequence goes on along the minus strand of JAILIF010000072.1, from coordinate 22,248 downwards.
GACTTATTAAACGTTGATACACTCGTTATGAGCAAGGCTAGTGTTAAAGCTGTTGAGGAGGCATTGAAATAATTATGGCTAAGAAAACAGAATTACGCTTCCCAAAAGCGACTGAAAAAGACTTTGCAGTCATTGTCAAACCAATCGTTACAGAAAAGACAATGGCATTAATGCAAAACTTAAACAAAGTTACTGTTAAAGTAGCTGCTAACAGCAACAAAACAGAAATCAAATTAGCTTTCGAAAGAATTTTCCAAGTTAAAGTTGATGATGTTAAAGTTTCAAACGTTAGCGCAAAATCAACAACTAGAGGTACTCGTTATGCTGGTACAATCTCTGGTTACAAAAAAGCAATTGTTACTGTCGCAGAAGGCGATGCAATTGACTTATTCAAAGAATAGTTAAAGTTCAAACTATTCAAATTATAGGAGGACAAAGTAATGTCAATTAGAACTTACAAACCTACGAGCCCAAGCCGTAGAAACATGACAAACTCGACATTCCAAGAAATCACTTGTACTACTCCTGAGAAAAGCTTATTAGTCAGTATTACCAAAACTGGCGGTAGAAACAATCAAGGTAAGATTACATGCCGTCACATTGGTGGAGGTCATAAACGTAAATATCGTATTATTGACTTCAAACGTAATAAGGATAATATCCCAGGCGTTATCAAGACAGTCGAGTACGACCCAAACAGAAACGCTAATATCTGCTTAATCGTTTATGCTGATGGTGAAAAGCGTTACATTCTCGCACCAAAGGATATCAAAATTGGCTGGAAAGTTGTTTCCGGTGAAGCTGCTGATATCATGCCAGGCAACTGCTGCTGCTTAAAGAACATCCCAGAAGGTACATTCATCCACAACCTTGAATTAGTACCAGGAAATGGTGGTCAATTATGTAGAGCTGCTGGTGCTGCTGCACAAGTCTTAGGTGCTGAAGGAAAATATGTCATCGTGCGTTTAGCATCTGGTGAAATGAGAAAAATCTTAGGCGAATGCCGTGCTACCATTGGTACAGTCGGTAATGAAGACTGGAACTTAATTAATAAAGGTAAAGCAGGTAAAACTCGTTGGGCTGGTGTCAGACCAACAGTCAGAGGTTCAGTTATGAACCCTAACGATCACCCACATGGTGGTGGTGAAGGTAAGTGTCCAGTTGGACGTGATGCACCAAGAACTCCTTGGGGCAAACGTGCATTAGGTGTTAAGACACGTAACCAAAAGAAAGCAAGCGGTAAGCTCATTATGAAACGCCGCAATGATAAGTAGTAGATGAAAGGAGAAATGAAACATGGCAAGAAGTTTGAAAAAAGGCGCATTCGTTGATGCATCATTAATGAAAAAAGTCGAAGCTTTGAATGCTTCTGGTAAAAAAGAAGTTATCAAAACATGGTCACGTAGAAGTACCATTTATCCATCTTTCGTTGGACTCACTTTCGCAGTCTACAACGGTAGAGAACACATCTCTGTTTATGTAACAGAAGATATGGTCGGCCACAAATTAGGTGAATTCTCTCCAACAAGAAAATTCACTGGTCATACAGGCCACACTGCTGAAGATAAAGCAGCTGCGGCTGGAAAATAGGAGGTAGATACTCATGGCAGAAGAAACAAAAAAGCCAGCAGCAAAGAAGACAACTTCCACAGCTGCTAAGAAGCCAGCTGCTAAGAAAGCCGCTGCTCCTAAGAAAGTAGAAGCTCCTGTTGAAGAAGTTAAAGCAGAAGTTAAAGCAGAAGAAGCTCCAAAAGCTAAGAAGCCAGCTGCTAAGAAAGCCGCTGCTCCAAAAGCTGAAAAGGCTGCTAAAGCTGATAAGAAAGCTGAAGCTAAAGTTGAAAAACCAGCAAAGGTTATGCCAACTGAAGCAAAAGCAATCGCTAAGAACGTCCGCTTAACTCCAAGAAAAGCAAGATTAGTTATTGATCTTGTTAGAGGAAAATCTGTTAAAGAAGCTCTCGGAATCTTAGCTAACGTTAATCGCGCAGCAAGCGCACCTGTTAGTAAGGTTATTAAGAGTGCAGCAGCAAATGCTACAAATAACTTCGGTATGGATGAAGATGCATTATACATCGCTTCAATCTATGCTAATGACGGATTAAGAATGAAACGTTATATTCCTAGAGCTAAAGGTTCAGCTTCAGGTTTAGTAAAACGTGATTGCCACATTACTGTTGTGGTTAAGATGAGATAGGAGGAAGAAGAAACTCATGGGTCAAAAAGTAAATCCAGTAGGTATGCGTATTGGAATCAACAAACCTTGGAATTCCAGATGGTACGCAAATGATAATGATTATCATGTATTCCTCAACGAAGATATTAAAATTCGTAAATATCTCGAAACAAATTTAAAAGATGCATTAATCTCTCACATCGAAATTGAAAGAACTAAGAGTGATAAGGGATTCAATGTTGTTGTTATGATTTATGTCGCTCGTCCAGGTGTTGTTATCGGACAAGATGGCAAAAAGATTAACGAAGTTAAAGACAATTTAGCAAAAATGCTCAAAGGCAATAATGTTAGAGTCGATGTCGTTGAAGTAAAACAACCTGAATTAGACGCAAACATCATTGCTCAAGAAATTGCTAAACAATTAGAAGAAAGAGCAAGTTTCAGAACTGTTCAAAAGAAAGCAATCCAAAGAGTTAGAAAAGCTGGAGCAAAAGGTATCAAAACTTCTATTTCTGGAAGACTTGGTGGTGCAGATATCGCACGTGCTGAAGGATACCGTGAAGGTGTCATCCCACTTCATACATTACGTAGCGACATCGATTACGCAATCTGCCACGCTGCAACTCAATACGGCCGTTTAGGTGTTAAAGTTTGGATTTGTAGAGGTGAAATCCGTCCTGAACTCGCTAAGAAAGACGAGAAAGGAGAATAATCGCTATGTTACAACCAAAAAGAGTTAAATATAGACGTCCACATATCATTAAATATGAAGGACACTCCAAGAGCGGTACAACAGTCGCATTCGGTGAATTCGGTCTTCAAGCTTTAGAAGGCGCATGGATCACAACAAGACAAATTGAAGCAGCTCGTATCGTCATGTCTCGTTACACAAAAAGAGGCGGACAAGTCTGGATCAGAATCTTCCCACACTTAGCTAAAACTAAGAAACCTGCTGAAGTTCGTATGGGTTCTGGTAAAGGTTCTCCAGAAGATTGGGTAGCAGTAGTTAGAGAAGGTTGCTGCATGTTCGAAATTGCAGGTGTTGCAGAAGAAGACATGAAAGAAGCACTTCGCTTAGCTGCTTACAAGTTACCTATCAAATGTAAAGTTATTAAGAAAGGTGAGTAGTAGTTATGAAAATTAATGAAGTTCGTGAATTATCAACGAGTGAGTTAAAAGAAAAATTATACTCACTTAAAGAAGAGTTGTTCGAACTCCGCAGAAAGAAAGCTGTTGGAGCTCTCGAAAGACCAGAACAAGTAATCGGCGTTAGAAAAGATATCGCACGTGTTAACTTAGTTATCCGTGAGAGAGAAATCGCTGGTAATAAATAAGGAGGGAAAAACGTATGGAAGAAAGAAAAGTTGCTACTCGTAGAACAGTTCAAGGCGTTGTTATTTCTAATAAAAACGACAAAACCATCACCGTCCTTGTTGAAACACACCGTAAACATAGCAAATATGGTAAACGTGTTAAATACCGTAAGAAATTCTACGCTCATGATGAAAACAATGAAGCAAATGTTGGCGATACAGTAACAGTCATGGAAACTAGAAAACTCTCTGCAACAAAGAGATGGAGACTTGTTTCTATTGATAAGAAAGCTGTTGAAATCGTTAAGATTGCTGATGATGTTAAGGAGGCAGAATAAGTATGATCCAAAAGGAAACAAACTTAGTTGTTGCTGATAACTCAGGCGCACGTAGTGTTAGAGCATTCACATTATATGGTGGATCAACTCGTAGAACATCTTACGTCGGCGATATCATCAAAGCTGCTGTTAAGGATGCAATCCCTAACGGTAAAGTTAAAAAAGGCGATGTCGTAAGATGTGTCATCGTTAGAACAAAGAAAAATATCTTAAGAGCTGATGGTTCAACAATCTCATTCGATGATAACGCAGTTGTTATTATTAATGATGATAACGCACCTGTAGGCACACGTGTATTTGGCCCTGTCGCTAGAGAATTACGTGATAAAGGTGTTGAAGGATTCATGAAAATTGTCTCCCTCGCTCCAGAAGTTTTATAAGGAGGACTTGTCATGAATTTGAAAAAAGGTGATAACGTTATCGTGATCGCAGGTCGCGATAAAGGCAAAACTGGAACAATTCAAAAAGTCATTCCAGAATCAAACAGAGTTGTTGTTGAAAACGTTAACTTAAGAAAGAAATGTAAAAAACCAACTCAAGCTAATCCAGATGGTGGTATCGTCGAGATCTATGCTCCAATCGATGCTTCCAATGTTGCATTAGTTGATCCAAAGACTAAAAAACCAACAAAGATCGGTCACAAGATCGTCAATGGTAAAAAAGTCCGTGTCGCAAAGAAGAGCGGCACAGTTCTATAAGGAGGAGCTATCTCATGGCAGAAGAAGCAAAAAAGCCAGCAGCAAAGAAGACAACTTCTACAGCTGCTAAGAAACCAGCAGCTGCTAAGAAACCAGCTGCTCCAAAAGCCGAAGCTAAAGCAGAAGCACCAAAGGCTGCTCCAAAAGCAGCTCCAAAAGCTAAGAAAGCTGGCAACGGTAACAAAAAGGCTGCTATCGTCAACCGTTTACAAGTTAAATACGAAAACGAAATTAGAAAAGCATTACAAGATAAATACAATTATTCATCTTCAATGCAAATTCCAGCATTAAACAAAATCGTTATTAACATCGGTGTTGGTGATGCAACTCAAGACAGCAAACGTTTAGAAGAAGCTGTCCAAGAATTAACAATGATTACAGGCCAAAAGCCAATCATTACAAAAGCTAAAAAATCAATTGCTACTTTCAAATTAAGAGAAGGTCAAGAAATTGGTTGTAAAGTAACCCTCCGTGGTTTAAGAATGTGGGACTTCTTTGATAAGTTAGTCACAATCTGCTTACCACGTGTTAGAGACTTCAGAGGCGTTTCTAAGAACGCATTCGATGGAAGAGGTAATTACACTTTAGGTATTAAAGAACAATTAATCTTCCCTGAAATCGATTACGATAAGGTTGCTAAAGTTAGAGGTATGGACATTGTTGTTGTCACAACCGCTAAGAAAGACGATGAAGCATACACATTATTAGAATTATTAGGTATGCCATTCCACAAATAAGGAAAGGGGAACGTAAACTATGGCAAAAACAGCTTTAAAAAACAAACAAGCAAGACCTGCTAAATATAAAGTTCGTGAATATACACGTTGCGAACGTTGTGGACGTCCTCATTCCGTCTACTCAAAATTCCATCTCTGCAGAATTTGCCTTCGTGAATTAGCTTACAAAGGCGAAATTCCAGGAATGAAGAAATCATCTTGGTAAAAGATAGAAAGGATATCGATTAAGAATTATGATGACTGATCCAATCGCGGATATGCTCACAAGAATCCGCAATGCAAACGCATGAAAATATGAATCTGTTGCGATGCCTTCTAGCAAGATGAAAGTTGAAATCGCAAAGATTTTAAAAGAAGAAGGCTTCATCGTTGACTATAAAGTCTCCGGTAAAGCAATTAAAGAATTATCAATTACTCTTAAGTACGCTGGTGATGGCACTAGAGTTATCTCCGGTCTTAAGAAAATCTCTAAACCAGGTCTTCGTGTTAACGTCGGCTGTGAAAAACTCCCAAGAGTTTTAAAAGGTTTAGGTATTGCAATTATTTCCACTAGCCAAGGCGTTATGACTGACGCAAAAGCAAGAACACTTGGTATCGGTGGTGAAGTAATCTGCTATGTCTGGTAAGGAGGAAAAATAATATGTCTCGTATTGGAAACAAAGTTATTAACCTTCCTGAAGGTGTTACAGTTACTATTAACGGTGATGTTGCTGAAGTTAAAGGTCCAAAAGGAACTTTAAATGTTAAAATCAACAAAGGCATTACATTAAAGCAAGAAGGAAACGCAGTTTCATTCACACGTGCTAATGAAGAAAAACAAACAAAGCAAAATCACGGAACTACAAGAGCTAATGTAGCTGCTGCTGTTATCGGCGTTAAAGATGGCTACAAAAAGACTCTTGATATGATCGGTATTGGATTTAAAGCTCAAATGAAGGGTGAAGCAGTTGAACTCTGGGCTGGCTATTCACATACTATCGTAATCAATCCAGCAAAAGGTGCTAAAATCTCTGTCGCTGATTTAACAAAAATTACTGTTGAAGGTATCGACAAACAAGCAGTTGGCCAAACAGCAGCTTTAATTAGAGATGTTAGAAGACCAGAACCATACTTAGGCAAAGGTATTCGTTACACTGACGAACACGTTGTTACTAAGGAAGGTAAACGTGCTGGTGCTAAATAGTTGAAAGGTAGGACAAGTTATGATTTCTAAAGAAAGCAAAAATGTCAGCAGAGTTAGAAGACACGCAAGAGTCAGAGCAAAAATCTCTGGCACTAAAGAATGTCCAAGATTATGCCTCTACCGTTCCAACAAGAACATCGAAGCACAAATCATTGATGACGTTAAAGGTGTTACATTAGTATCATCTAGCTCAATGAGTTTAAAACTTGAAAATGGTAGCAATATCGATGCAGCAGCAAAAGTTGGTGCTGATATCGCAGCAAAAGCTATCGCAAAGAAAATTAAAACAGTTGTCTTTGATAGATCAGGCTATGTTTACACAGGCCGTGTCAAAGCACTTGCAGATGCCGCTAGAGAAGCAGGCTTAAAATTCTAATGGAGGGCAATAAAATGGCAGATGAAGTTAAAGTAGAAGCAGCTGCTGCTGCAGAAACACCTGTTGAAGGCGCTCCAAAAGAAAATAGAGCACCTCGCGGTGATAGACGTCCACATGGCAAAGATGGTAAAGGTCCACGCCGTGATGGTAAACGTCCAGATAGAAGAGACGAACCAAAAGAATACGAAGAAAGAGTAGTATTCATTAATCGTGTCAGTAAGACAGTTAAAGGTGGCCGTAGAATGAAATTCACAGCCCTTGTTGTCATCGGTGACCACAAAGGTAAATATGGATTCGCATTAGCAAAGGCTGCTGAAGTCCCAGATGCAATTAAGAAAGCTAGTGAAGCTGCTAAGAAAAACACTTACAAGATCCACTTAGTTAAAGGTAATACAATTTCACATGAAGTCGTTGGTAAATTCGGCGCATGTAATGTTTACTTAAAACCAGCTCCTGAAGGTACTGGTGTTATCGCAGGTGGTCCAGTTAGAGCTATCTTAGAATTAGCTGGTGTTCAAAACGTCTGTTCAAAAGTTTATGGTTCAAGAGCTCCAATCAATATCATTAGAGCTACTAACCAAGGCTTAAATAGCTTAAAGAGCTACAAAGCTATGAAAGAGCTTCGTGGCAAAGAATAGTAGGAGGGTAGGCAATTATGAAATTAAATAACTTATCATATACTACTGGCTCACGTGTTGAAGGTTTCCGCAAAGGTCGTGGCTTAGGCTCCGGCAACGGAAAAACATGTGGTAAAGGTCACAAAGGTCAAAATTCCCGTAGCGGTGGCGGTGTTGCTCTCGGTTTCGAAGGTGGTCAATTACCTTTATGGAGAGCTTTACCAAAACGTGGTTTCAAAAATGTTAATCATGTCAATTATGCAACAGTCAATGTTTCCTCTTTGGAAAAATTTGAAGATGGCACAACAGTTAACGCTGCTTTATTAATCGAAAGTGGCTTAGTAAAAAAAGAATGCTGTGGCATTAAAGTATTAGGTAGTGGTAAACTAACTAAGAAATTAAATGTTGTCGCAGCTGCTTTCTCTGCTACTGCTAAAGATGCTATCGAAAAAGCTGGCGGCACAGTTGAGGTGAAATAACTATTATGAAGAAACTGGCTTCAATCTTAAAAAATAAAGAAATTATGGGTCGTATCGTTTTTACGATTATGATCCTTCTTATCTTCCGTATTGGAGCACAGATTCCAGTACCAGGAGCTACTATTCCTGATGAAAGTGCACTTAACACTTACTTAAGTGGTAATAACGCACTTTCCATCATGAACTTGCTTGGTGGTGGAACATTACAAAGCTTCTCAATCTTTGCACTTGGTGTTTCTCCATATATCACCGCGCAAATCATCGTTCAATTATTATCGACTGATGTTTTACCAGCATTAACTGATTTAAAACGTCAAGGTCAATATGGAAGAAAGAAAATGGAGCTTGCTACTCGTTACTTAACTCTCTTGTTAGGTGCAGTTCAAGCATATGGTATTATCAAAACAATGGAGAATTCCGAGTTTGTTACCTTCACAACAGGTGACACAGCTTGGTTAAGTTACCTCTATGTTGTTGTTGTATTATTAGCTGGCTCAATGTTAGTTATGTGGTTAGGTGACCAAATTTCTACAAAGGGTATTGGTAATGGTATCTCTATGATCATCTTTGCTGGTATCGTTAGTAGTTTACCAGGTCAAATGGCTACAGCATTCACAACATGGGTATCACAAGGATTCTTAACAGGTATGGCTGCTTCAGCAGTTGCTGGAGTATTCAAATTCTTGCTATATGTACTATGTTACTTACTCATTATTGCGTTCGTAACATTCGTAGAATTAGCAAAGAGAAAAATTCCTGTACAGCACTCCGGCAAAGGCGGAGGTCAAACTGCTTCTATGGCAAAGGCTTCCTTCTTACCTATTAAAATCAATAGTGCTGGTGTTATCCCAGTTATCTTCGCTAGCAGTATCTTAACTGCTCCAAGTGTTATCGCTGCATTTATTGGAAATGGTAAAGAACCTGAATGGTTAGGCATCTTCAACATGACAACTATGTACAAGATGACTGATAACTGGTCAATGCCTTGGGGATTAATTATTTACTTAGTCCTTACAGTTGTATTCACATTCTTCTACGCTAACTTACAAATTAATCCTGAACAAATGGCAGAAAACTTCCAAAAGAATGGTTCATACATTCCTGGAATTAGACCTGGTATTGAAACAGAAAGATATGTAAGAAAAGTATTAAATAGAGTCACAGTTTTAGGCGCAATTAGCTTATGCATTATCGCAGCTATTCCACCAATTCTTACACTTACTGGTGTCTTCGGTGGTAATCATTCCCTTGCCCTTGGTGGTACAGGTATGATCATCGTTGTTGGTGTTGCTCTCGAACTTAATTCTCAAATCGATGGTTTACTTGCCGGTAAATCCTTCGATGAAGTTGTTGCCTCAGGTGGTCAATAATGAAGAAGAATATTATACTAATGGGCCCTCCAGGTGCTGGAAAAGGTACATTAGCAAAACAACTCATATCATTAGGAATGACACACATCTCTACTGGAGATATGTTCCGCGAGGAAATTTCTAATAAAACTGAGCTAGGCAAATTAGCAGCTAGTTATATCGATGATGGTCATTTGGTTCCAGATGAAGTCACCATCAAGATGCTAAGAAATAGATTAGCAAGACCTGACTGCGAAAACGGATTCTTATTAGACGGATTTCCAAGAACTATTCCTCAAGCGGAAGCTCTTGAAATCATGTCTAAAGAGATAAATCGTCCAATTGAAACTGTTATCAGTCTCAAGTGTGACGAACAAGAACTTATTAAGCGTATCTCCGGACGTCTTGTCTGTAAGGTATGTGGTGCACCTTATCACATTGTTAACAAAAAACCTATTAAAGAAGGTATATGTGACAAATGTGGTGGTGAACTCTACCAAAGAAAAGATGATAACGAAGAAGCACTTAAAGTTCGTTTACAACATTACACAGCCGATACAGCTCCTCTTCTAGATTTCTATAAGAAGAGAAACTTATTAGTCGAATACGACTCATTAATCGGCAGTGAAACACTATTCGATGAAGTAAAAAAATTCTTACTTAGTTAAATTATGATTACGCTTAAATCGTCAAGAGAAATTGAACTTATGAAACAAGCTGGCAAAGTAGTTGCGAAAGTATTCGAGACTTGCGGAGCCATTATCAAACCTGGTGTATCCACGTTTGAAATTAATGAGTTAGCAGAAAAAGTCATCACTGAGAACGGATGCACAGGTCCATGCAAAGGTTATTATGAATATCCTGCAATGACATGTGTTTCTGTGAATAACGTGTTAATTCATGGTATTCCTAGTAAAAAAATCATTCTTAGGGAAGGCGATATTGTTTCTCTTGACGTTGTAGCGAATTATAAAGGCTATTGTGCGGATGCGACTAGAACGTTTGAAGTTGGAATTTGCAAAGATTCAGTAAAACAATTAGTCAGAGTCACACGTGAATCATTCTTCGAAGGAATTAAGTACTTTAAAGAAGGAAATCATGTTGGTGATATAAGTCACGCTATAGAAGCTTATGTTAACAAGTTCGGTTATAGTGTTACTCGTGATGCTACAGGACATGGCATTGGTAGTTCAATGCATGAAGACCCTGCGGTTCCATGTTATGGAAAAGAAGGGACTGGGCCATCTATTAAAGTAGGCATGGCTCTTGCAATTGAACCAATGGTGTTAGAAGGCAAATATCAAACTAGAATTCTTCCTGATGGATGGACAACGGTATCTAAAGATGGTAAGTTAACTTGCCACTATGAAAATACAGTAGTCTTAACAGAGGAGGGATTAAAGATTATCACCTTAACCGAAGAAGAAAGTAAGGAGTTAAAACAATATGTCTAAAGATAATGTCATCGAAGTGCAGGCGATCGTCAAAGAGTGTCTACCAAACGCAAACTTTAAAGTAGAACTCGAAAATGGCGTTGTAATTCAGGCCACCGTTTCTGGAAAAATCCGTATGAACTACATACGCATTCTCCCAGGAGATAGAGTTACAGTAGAAATCTCGCCTTATGATTTAACACGAGGCCGCATTACTTATCGTTTCAAGTAGAAAACGAATTAGGAGGAAAGAAAATATGAAAGTCAGACCTTCAGTCAAACCTATCTGCCCAAAATGCAGGGTTATTAAGAGAAAAGGCAAAGTTATGGTCATTTGCTCAAACCCAAAGCATAAGCAGAGACAAGGTTAATAAAGGAGGAAAAGAATATGGCACGTTTAGTTGGTGTTGATATTCCTAACGACAAACCAGTAAGAATCGCTCTTACATACATTTATGGTATTGGTCGTCATACTGCCGAAGAAATTTGCAAAGCTGTAAAAGTTGATGGCGGTATCAGAGTCAAAGATTTAACAGATGATCAACTCGGTGCAATCCGTAACGAGATTGGTAATTACAAAACAGAAGGTGATCTCCGTAGAGAAGTCGCTCTTAACATCAAAAGATTAACTGAAATCGGATGCTATAGAGGTATTAGACACAAAAGAGGTTTACCTGTAAACGGACAAAGAACAAAAACTAATGCCCGTACAAGAAAAGGCCCAAGAAAAACCATCGCTAATAAGAAGATGGCTCCTCAAGGCTAATATTGAAAGGAGAAGAAGTTTATGGCAACAAAAACCACAACACGTAAAAAGAAAATTAAACGTTCATTTACACGTGGCGTCGCACACATTCACGCTACTTTCAACAATACTATTGTCACTATCTGTGATGAACAAGGCAATGCTATTGCATGGTCATCAGCTGGTGCACAAGGTTTCAAAGGAGCTAAAAAATCTACTCCATTTGCTGCTATGCAAGCTGCAGAAGCTGCTGGTAAAGTTGCATATGATCAAGGCATTAGACAACTTGACGTTGATGTTAAGGGTCCAGGCCCAGGTAGAGAAGGCGCAATTAGAAGTTTAGCAGTCGCTGGATTACAAGTTTTATCCATCGTTGATACTACTCCAATTCCACACAATGGCTGCCGTCCACCAAAGAAACCAAGAGGCTAATAGGAGGTATTGTTTATGAAAATTGCTAACCCATTTGAAAGATTTGATATTACTCAAGCTGACTATGACGGAAATGAAAACTATGGCAAATTCGTCATTGAACCACTTGAAAGAGGATTTGGTTTAACAATCGGTAATGCTCTCCGTAGAGTCTTACTTAGTGCCCTTCCAGGTGCAAGTATGTACGCTATTGAAGTTGAGGGTGCTCGTCACGAATTCACAGCTTTAGAAGGTGTTGAAGAAGACGTAACAACAATCATTCTCAACTTAAAAGATTTAATTTTAAAAATTGATGCTGATGATGATTCTAATAAGAGATTAGAAGTCGACGTTAAAGGCCCAGGCGTTGTTAAAGCGGGCGATATCGTTTGCCCAACAGGTGTCTCAGTCGTTAATCCAGACTTAGAAATCGCTCACTTATGTGAAGGCGGTAGCTTAAAAATGTCATTACATGTACGTAATGGTAGAGGCTACTTCACTGGTGAAAAGAATAAAATCTTACATCCAAATTTAGCAGCTGGTGTTATTGCTACTGATAGTAATTACTCCCCAGTTACTAAAGCAAATTATTTCGTAGATGCTACACGTGTAGGACACGATTCCAAATTTGATAAATTAACATTAGAAGTTTGGACAAATGGCAGCATTACTCCTCAAGAAGCAGTTGCATTATCAGCAAAAATCTTAATTGATCACTTTGCAAAATTTGAAAAACTTGTTGAAATCACACGTGATATCAACATTGAAAAAGATGAAGAAGTACCACAAGAAAGTGAATATGAGAACTTCCCAATCGAAGAACTCGACTTATCAGTACGTTCTTACAACTGTTTAAAAAGAGCAGGAATTGCTACAGTCTTAGAATTAACAGATAAGACTGAAGAAGATATGATGAAAGTTAAGAATTTAGGTAAGAAATCTCTTAAAGAAATTAAAGAAAAACTTATCGCTATCGGACTTTCATTCAAAGATTTTGAATAGGAGGATAGAATATGCCAGCACAAGGTAGAAAAAACGTTCATGGTAAAACCGGCGTAAGATTCAAAGCCGCCTATACTAAGAGCAAATATGAAAATATGTTACGTAACGTCGTCACTGACTTAATCTTAAAAGGCAGTGTCAAAGTTACAGCAACAGTCGCAAAAGATGTCGTTAGCGAAGCTGATAGATTAGTTACATTAACAAAGAAAGATGATGTTGTTAACGCAAAAAGACAAGCAGCTAGATTTGTTAGAGATCTTAAAGCAGACGATGGCAAATTTGCATTAGATGTATTATTCGCTGATTTAGGTGCTAAATATAAAGACCGTAATGGTGGATATACACGTAAACTCAAAGTTGGTAATCGTAAGGGCGATGACGCTCCAATCGTATTAGTAACTTGGGTTGACTAATTATTAGTTAAATTACGATTAAGCCAGGGTTTCCTGGCTTTTTTGTGTATTTCAAAAAATATAGCACCGATGAAAAGCAAAAATAGCATAAAAAAATAATTTAGTTATTTATTAACATAAAAATAACAAGACACATTTATTTGTAGATAAGGGGTTTTATCTTTGTAGTGTTTTTGTTATTTTATTGAAATTAGAGGGGCAATAAAATTATCGATCTCTACAAAAGGAAGGAACGTAATATAGGGTTACGTAGACTTAAATGAAAAAAACAAAATTAATATCAATTTTAATCCCATTGTTAAGTATGGGGCTAGTTGGATGTGATAAGGGTGATGCATCCGACATAAAAGATGAGGTTAAGTATGAATCTGATGCGTCTTATCACTGGACAGTAGCCAATGATGGATCAACTAGTGAAAAAGAAAAACACACACTTGCTTTAGATGAATCAAAAGGTACACCAGCAACTTGCGCTGAAAAAGGCGAAAAGGTTGAAGTATGTAGTGTTTGTGGCTACGAAAAGAAAACTTCTATAGCTAAAAAAACACATAATTATGTTGAAGATGCAGCTTCAAGTACGGCATCAACTTGCAAAGTAGCAGGTGAAAAAGTAGAAAAATGTTCAGTATGTAATGATGTTAAAAAAACACCATTAGCGTTACTAGATCATACTTACGTTGAAGATGCGACTCAAGCAGTTGTACCTACTTGTTCTGTAGTTGGTAAAAAAGTAGAAAAATGTTCAGTATGTAATGATGTTAAAGCAACAGAAATTCCTAGAACAGCTCATACATTAGGCGCGGGGACAGCTAAAACAGATGATAAAGGTAGAGAATATACTGAATTTGAATGTTCAGAATGTCATCAAACAGTTTCAACTAAGATAGCATTCAATACTTATGAAGATATTTCAGGAACTTTTGCAGAAGGCAAAATTGCAAAAGATGGTGGAAAAATCGGATGGACTTTCCAATTACCTGCTGGAGACTATGATGTGTTTTTTGAAGCGAAATTCTCATCATCCAGTGGCGGAAATAGAACTTTTGCAACAAGACAAGTAGTTGTTACTTATAACGGAAATAATGTTGAATATGATACTAGTAAGACTGCTGAAGATGTAGGAATGAACAGTAGTGAATATAAAGCATGTACATTCTTTACAATAACTGCTACTGGTGGTGTAGATAAAATGACAATGCAAAATCCTAACTATCGTTTGGTATTCGACACTGAAGGATATATTGTATTTAAACCAGTCGCAACTGTAGCTTAATATTAAGAAATAACTAAAAAGACCGAGAATTTTGTTTCTTCGGTCTTTTTCAACTTATCTAATTTAGATAATTACAGCCTATTTAATAATGGTTTTAGCCTATGTAGGACTTTTTCTCGTTTGTTTGGAACAATTATTCGTTTTGTTTGCTTTCTTTGCTTAAATTGATTATTTCAATCATTTCTTTTGGAGAAACTATATTTGTTTCATTAGGAAAATGCTTTTATTTCCTGTAATCAAATAACAATTTTCTTTTTCGCTACTCAAACTCAAATATGTTTCATAGAGAATTTGATCATATTCATCATTGAATTCAAATGTTGAATGTAAAAAGTGATTTTGAGTGAATCCTTTTTTGATGAAAAGTGCAAGCGCATATAAAGATGTGTTTTTATCAAAGAAAAACTTTTCATAATTGAGTACTTTTTGGTACTCTTCTAAAATATTTGCGTTGTAATAAGGAATTATTACTAAATCTTTTACAAATTTAATTATCTTGCCAGGATTCGAATCGTTTTTAAGCAAAGCAGAAATAATTATGTTGGTGTCTATGACACAATTAAACTTCATTTCCTTCTTTCTTTTCTACATTCAGCAATTGTTTCATCAATTTCTTCCATGGCCATCTTATCAAGACCATTTTCTTTTGAATGTTTATTGCAATTTCTAATTGCATCCATTATTTCTTCATCTGATATTGTATGCATGATTAACGGGACTCCTTTCTGGTTTACTAATTGTTTCAAACACATTCTTAAATAAGACTGTAAATCTAATCCAATATCCTCGCAAATTTTTGTTGCTTGATTTTTTAAATCATTATCAACTCTAAATTGGACCAATGCACCCATAGAAATCCCTCCAAAACCTATTTTTATATTATATAAAACTATAAATTTTGTAAACAACTGATTACAAATGATTACATGTCAAATAAAGCATATAAAAAATAGTGGTTTTCACTATCTTTTTACATATAAACTGTTATATGATAAAAGCGATTTTGGCAAAAAATCACTAAAGTAGGTAATAAAAGGAGATAATTTATGGCAATTATTGATTTATCAAAATACGGAATTAAAGACGTAAAAGAAGTTGTCTACAATCCTAGCTACGAACTCTTATTCGAAGAAGAAACAAAAGCAGGATTAGAAGGTTACGAGGTTGGAAAAGTAACTGAATTAGGCGCTGTTAACGTCATGACTGGTGTTTACACAGGTCGTTCACCTAAGGACAAATTCATCGTTATGGATGAAAATTCAAAAGATACTGTTTGGTGGACATCAGAAGGTTACAAAAACGATAACCACCCAGCAACTAAAGAAGCATGGGACGCATGTAAAGAAATCGCTGTTAAAGAATTAAGCGGTAAGAAATTATATGTAGTTGATGCATTCTGTGGCGCTAACAAAGATACAAGAATGGCAGTTAGATTCATCGTCGAAGTTGCATGGCAAGCACATTTCATTAAGAACATGTTCATTCAACCAACTGCTGAAGAATTAGCTAACTTTGAACCAGACTTCATCGTCTACAATGCTTCAAAAGCAAAAGTTACTAACTACAAAGAATTAGGCTTAAACAGTGAAACAGCTGTTATGTTCAATATCACAAGTAGAGAACAAGTCATCATCAACACATGGTATGGTGGTGAAATGAAAAAAGGTATGTTCTCAATGATGAACTACTACTTACCACTTAAAGGTATGGCAAGCATGCACTGTTCCGCAAATACTGATATGGATGGCAAAAACACAGCTATCTTCTTCGGTTTATCAGGTACAGGTAAAACAACATTATCAACTGATCCAAAGAGATTATTAATCGGTGATGATGAACACGGTTGGGATGACAATGGTGTCTTCAACTTCGAAGGTGGTTGTTACGCTAAAGTTATCAATCTTGATAAAGATAGTGAACCAGATATCTATAATGCAATTAAGAGAAACGCTTTATTAGAAAACGTTACTGTTGATGCTAATGGCAAAATCGACTTCGCTGACAAGAGCGTTACAGAAAACACACGTGTTAGCTACCCAATTAACCACATTAAGAATATCGTAAGACCAATCAGTAGTGCTCCAGCAGCAAAGAACGTTATCTTCTTATCAGCTGATGCATTTGGTGTCTTACCTCCAGTTAGTGTTCTTACTCCTGAACAAACTCAATACTACTTCTTATCAGGCTTCACTGCTAAGTTAGCAGGCACTGAAAGAGGTATTACAGAACCAACTCCAACATTCTCAGCATGTTTCGGTCAAGCATTCCTTGAATTACACCCAACTAAATACGCTGAAGAATTAGTTAAGAAGATGAAAGCAAGTGGTGCTAAAGCTTACTTAGTTAATACAGGTTGGAATGGTACAGGTAAACGTATCTCCATCAAAGATACAAGAGGTATCATTGATGCTATCTTAGATGGCTCAATCAACAAAGCAGAAACAAAAATTATTCCACATTTCAACTTAGCAGTTCCAACTGCATTACCAGGTGTTGATCCAAAGATCTTAGATCCAAGAGATACATATGCTAATACTAATGACTGGGAAGTTAAAGCAGTTGACTTAGCTGATAGATTTATCAAAAACTTCGTTAAATATGAATCAAACGAAGCAGGCAAAGCTTTAGTAAAAGCAGGACCTACAAAGTAGTTTGCTAATAGTTAACCTATAAAATGAAGCCGGGCTTTTCCGGCTTTTTTTAGTTTTTTAAACTGGGCTTGAATCAAGGGTTAACAATAATTATAATTATTTTATGGAAAGACTAGATGAATTATTGCTTCAATTAAGAGATACGCCTAGAGGCTATATCTCTAGAAAAACAATCAAAGGCAAAGTATATACCTACCGCCAGTATTTTCATAAAGGAAAAGTTTTAAGCTTTTATGTTCCTGCAGCAGAACTTGCTGATACTGAAGCGAAGTTAGCTCAAAGAAAGGATATTGAGAGAGAAGTTAGAGAATTGAGCTCAGGCTATATCGAAATGCCTCCTTTAACTAAAAGAGAAAAGAATTTTACCGGATATTTAATGTGTGGTGACAAGGTCGCCGCTAAGTTATATAAAGGTGAAGCTTCATCAATAGATGAAAATCTTGCTCCTTTATTCTTTAGAAAATGTACAAATGCTTCGACATACTTTGCAAATAGAGTAATTGATGATAGAAGAGAAAATAGACGTGAACTTTTACGTGCAGTCAAGATAAAAGACAAAGACTCTTCTGTAATTCCTTTCTATGTCAATGGGCGTAGTCTTACCGATAACTATTGGTTTAAACCTAGCGGCGCTGTTACAAAATTTTCTGATTTAAGATTCGGAAAGAATTTATATTCTGGTGTTGCTTATGATGGTTTAAAAAGAGAATATCCAATGGCACCTGGTAGAACACCAGAAATAACTACACCAGGCGAAACTGAAAAATGTTGGATTTTTGAAAATGGTGCTTGGTGGATGCATAAAAAAGAAACCCCTGAACAAGTTTTCAATGATCAACTTGTAGAGAGACTCGCAAGAGAATTAGATTTCTTTACTATACATTATGTAAAAACTGAAGATGGTGTTAAATGTAGAAACTTTGCTGAAAAGTTCAACTTTGAACCATTCTTTGGTGTAGTTGATAATAAAGATGATTATTTAGGTATTTTTGAGTTTTTAAAGCCATACGGCAAAGAAGCACTTAAAGACTACATTAGATTACGTTATTTAGACGCTATTACTAGTAACAATGATAGAACCCTAAATGATATGGGTTTATTAAGAAATAAACAAACAGGCGAAGTTTTAAGACTGGCACCAAACTTTGATAATAACCGCTGCTTAGAAGACTTAAAACTTGCTCCTGTGAATGATCCATCTGTAAGAAACTTTATAACTTTCTTTAAGAGCAATAAGCTAGTTAAGAAATTTGCTAGAAAAGCAAAGATACCAAAACTTAAACCTGAATTGTTTAAGAAATTAATAATTAAAATCGATCCACAAAAGAAAGGCGAATTCAAAATCTATAGAGATTTCATTATTAGCCGTGTCGAATTTATTAAGAAATATATTAGTAAGCCACTTCCTGCTATGACTATACCTGAAGAAGCTTTAGAAACAGCAGCTGAAGAAGTCGCAGTTGAAGAGGCAGCAGTTGAAGAAACACCAGTTGCTGAAGAAGTAATTGAAGACACTTCAGTGACTGAAGAAGTTGTTGAAGAAACTGTTAACGATGAACAGCCAGTTGAAGAAGAAGTTACTGAAGAAGCTCCAATAGAAGAGCAAGCCGAAGAAACTCCTGTTGAAGAAACTGCTCCAGTCGAAGAAGTTCCTGCTGAAGAGGAAGAAAAAGAAGATATTATCGTTGAAGAAGGAATGGAAGTTGTTGAAACTAAAGTTAACGCTGAAGGTGAAACAATTGTCGTTGAGAAAGATAAAGAAGGTAATTTCTTTGAAATTAGATTCTCTAAATCTTTTGAAGCAAAACTCATTCAAGCAAGTGATGAGGCTAAATCATATTATGAAATATTGAAAAACGAGGCTCTTTCATACAATAAAACTAAGAGTATAGTTACTTGGAGCTTTGACTCAATCAATAGTGGACGTAATCCTGTTATTAAGTTTGCTGTTAGAGGTAAAACACTTTGCGCCTACTTCCCACTCAATGCTGATGACTATGCTGAATCTAAATATAAACTTGAGAAGATCACTTCTAAGAAGTTTGCATTAGTACCAAGTTTATACCGCATTAAGAGTGATAGAAGATGCGAATACGTTAAAGAACTCATTGCTGTTGTTGCTGAAGCTCTTGGATTAGAAAAAGGCGATCAACAAAATGAATCTTACGTTTTACCATATGAAGACAACAACGCACTTCTTGCTAGAGGTTTAGTAAGAGAAGTTAAAGTCAAGATTGATAGACCAGCTGAGGCTGCTCCTGTAGTTGAAGAACCTGCTACTGAAGAACCTGCACCTGTTGAAGAACAACCAATTGAGGAAGCAGTTGTAGAAGAAGCACCAGTAGAGGAAGCAGTTGTAGAAGAAGAACCAACTCCAGAAGTTGTTGAAGAACCAGCTGTAGAAGAAACTGCGGTTGAAGAGGCTGCTCCTAGTGAAGAAGTTCCTGCTGAAGATAATGAAGAAGTTGATGACTTTGTTGCCGAAGAAGGTATGGAAGTTGTTGAAACTAAAGTTAACGCTGAAGGTGAGACAATTGTTGTTGAAAAAGATAAAGAAGGTAATCTCTTTGAGATTAGATTCTCTAAATCATTTGAAGCAAAACTCATTCAAGCAAGTGATGAAGCAAAAGCTTTCTATGAAGGCTTAAAGAACGAAGCACTTTCTTATAAGAAATCAAAGAGTACAGTAACTTGGAGTTTTGATTCCATTAACTGTGGACGTAATCCAGTTATGAAATTTGCAGTTAGAGGCAAAACACTTTGTGTTTACTTCCCACTTAATGCCGATGACTATGCTGACTCTAAGTACAAACTCGAAAAGATAACTTCTAAGAAGTTTGCTGCTGTTCCATCACTATACCGTATTAAGAGCGATAGAAGATTTAATTACGCTAAAGAATTGATTGCTGAAGTTAATAAAAACTTAGGCTTTGAAAAAGTTAGTGAAGAACATGAATCTTACATCCAACCATATGAAGATAACAAAGCACTTCTCGAAAGAGGTTTAATTAGAGAAGTTAAAGTTAAAGTTGGTTCAAAACCAGTTGATGCTGCTCCTGTAGCAGAAGCAGTTGCTGTAGCAGCTGCTGTCAATGAAGAACCTGCTGCTGAACCTGCACCTGTTGAAGAAACTCCTGTAGAAGAAGCACCAGTAGTCGAAGAAGTTCCAGCTGTTGAGGAAACACCAGTAGAGGAATCAGCTGAAGAGGCTGCTCCAGTTGAGGATGCTCCTGCAGAAGAAATGCCTGTAGAGGAACTTGTTGACGAAGTTATCGAAGAAGCTCCTGCAGAAGATGTTGCTGAAGAACATGTAGCAGAAGAAGAATCGGTCGGTGACGAAGTTACTGAAGAACCAGTCGAAGAGGAAGCAACTCCAGTAGAAGAAGACGTCGAAGACGCTCCTAGTGAAGAAGAAAAAGTTGAAGAAAAGCCAAAGAAGAAAGGCTTATTCGCTAGATTATTCGGTAAGAAAGACAAAAAAGATAAAAAAGGCAAAGCTGTTGAAGAAGAACCAGCTCCAGAAGAAGCTCCTGTCGAAGAGGATGTAGAGCCTGAAGAAGTTCCAGCTGAAGAACCTAATGAAGAATTAGCTTCAGAAGGTGAACCTGCAGTCGAAGAAGCTTCAATTGATGAAACTGCTCCAGTTGAGAATACTCCTGTTGAAGAAATTCCTGCTGAAGAAGCTAATGAAGAACTTTTGACTGATGAAACTCCAATTGTTGAAGAAGCGCCAGCAGAAGAATCAGTCGCTGACGACACAAATGAAGAGGTTTCAGCAGAAACTCCTGTTGAAGAACCAGCTCCTGAAGAAGTTCCTACAGAAGAACCAGCTGTTGAAGAGACACCTGTAGCTGAAGAACAAATTGAAGAACCAACACCTGAAGAAGAAGCTCCAGTTGTTGAGGAAACAGTTGAAGAGGCTGCTCCTGTTGTTGAGGAAGCACCAGTAGAAGAACCAGTAGAAGAACCAGTTGAGGATGCTCCTGTTGAAGAAATTCCTGCTGAAGAAGCTAATGAAGAACTTTTAACTGATGAAGCACCAACAGAAGAATCAGTCGCTGACGAAGAACCTGCTAAAGAGACAAGTGATGATTCTGAACCTGAATCTAATGAGGTGACTCCTGAAGAAGTAGTTAATGAAGAACCTGTTGAAGAAGCACCAGCAGAAGAACCAGTAGAAGATGAAGCATCTATAGAAGATGCTGATCAAGAAGAAACAGCTGATGATTCTGTTGAAGAACCTGTTGATGAAGTTGTTGAAGACACAACCAATGATGAATCTCCAGTTGATGAATCTGTGTCCGAAGAGATTCCAGAAGATCCAGCAGAAGAAGAACAAGTCGAAGAATCTCCTAAGAAGAAAGGCTTCTTTGGAAGACTGTTCGGCAAAAAAGATAAAAAGAAATAGAGAGCATTATATTGCTCTCATATTGGAAGGCCTGTATCCCATCAGGCCTTTTATTGTCTGAGCCAGTCCTGCAAAGGCTGAGCGAGTTAAAACCCCCAGATAGTCTGGGGTGGAGGTAAAACTTATAGTTTTGCCCAGTAAAGAAAATCTCCTTACAATATTCATGCGGACCAACGCTTGAATATGAAAGGAGAAATATGTCGATCGACAACCTAAGTTTAGCACATACTGTGTGGAACTGTAAGTACCACATAGTGTTTGCGCCCAAATACCGAAGACAGGTGTTCTTCGGTGAAAAAAGAATAGAAATCGGAAAGATTCTTAGGAAGCTTTGCGAGTTCAAACAAGTGACTATTATTGAAGCAGAAGTGTGCCCGGACCACATACATATGCTTGTTGAGATTCCACCAAAAATGTCTGTTTCTGGTTTTGTGGGATATCTAAAAGGCAAATTATCTCTGATTATTTATCAAAGATGGGGAAACCTGAAATATAAATATAGAAACAGAGAGTTTTGGTGTAGAGGCTATTACGTGGATACGGTTGGCAAGAATAAAGCCAAAATAGCCGAATACATCAGGAATCAATTAAAAGAAGACGAAGCCGTTGTCCAATTGACAATCGACTTCGACGAAGACCCGTTTACGGG
>JAILIF010000030.1 GCA_024695405.1 Bacilli bacterium | reverse complement strand
CCAAAATAAGCAACTTTTGGTATCAATATGTAAAAATAATAACCTTGAGAAACAACCACCTAAATGAATATCCATCAATCAATTTATTAATAGAGGCTATTTAAAAAAGAATATTCATATAATTTATGCCATAAATATTTAATGATTATTCTTTTTTAAATAGCCTCTATTAATAAATTGATTGATGGATATTCATTTAGGTGGTTGTTTCTCAAGGTTATTATTTTTACATATTGATACCAAAAGTTGCTTATTTTGGAATAATGCAAACTACAATAGACAAAAAAGTATATTTTGACAACTACGGTTGCTAGTTAATTATTATTGGCTATGCTAAAGTGTAACCATGAAAAAGAAAAAGAAAATTGTAGTTATTATCGTTTGTTCTATTACGTGTGCTCTCGTACTCGCGTTTGCAATACCTTTTATTATATTAGGATTTAAAACGAGTAGCATTAATAAAAACTGGATCTACTTGAAAGAAGATGAACATTACAATAGAAAAGTAGAAGTTAGCGGAATTAACTTAGTAGAACAACATATTTCATGTGGATATGCAACTATAGAAATGCTTTCTGAATTTTATGGTAAAAAGGTAACCGAAGATGATTTGAATAACAAAAACAATGGTGGTGTTTCTACTTCATCTACAAATGGTTTTTTAAATGAAATTAACGAATGTATTAATGATAAAAGCTTTGTAAGTGAAACATATTTAGCAAATGATGAATTGTTAAAACACATTCATAAATCGTTAGAAAGCGGTAATCCTGTTGTGTTAGAATGGGCTGCAAAATTCGAAAATGAATGGACATTACATTTCTCTGTGGTTACTTCTTTAGATATTTATAACGATAATATTATTATTTATAATCCATATGGTTTTATTGAAAACATAGGTATTACTGAATTTTTAAATAGATCTTCTTTTGAAGCTTTTGACAGCATTCCTTTGTTTTTGAACTTTGGGTTTGTCTTTGGCGCATTTCATAAAAACGCTATATTTTATTCAAATTAAATAATTTCGTCTAAAGTGCGAAAACGTATAAAAAAGAAAAAAATTTTTCATTTTAAAAAATTACCTATTTAACAATTAATACTAAATAAGTATCATAGATACTTCTTTTTTATTGCTTGATAAATATGTCAATGATAGATTTTTAACTCCTTATTTTGACTATAAAAATCAAGAATTATGATTAACAAAAATCATTTTTAGTAATAAAATGAAATTAACTTAGTTTTAGATTAACGTCATATAACAAAATTGATTGTTTTTATATTAGAGATGGGTTCGGAGGATATGGTATGAAGAAATCATCGATTAAAGAAAACCACTTATTAAGCGAAAAGAGTGGTGTTTTGAGTGCAAAAAAAGGAAAAGGTGGGGTTAAATTGATGTCTATTACTGGGTTGCTCCCTGTTTTATACTTAGCTGCAGCAACCGGGGGTGATTCTCTTACTGTATTATGGATTGCAGTTGGTATAGTTGCTGCTCTTGGTGTTGCTATTTTTATTTTCGAATTTATAAGAATTAGAAAAGGCGTCTACGATAAAAAAGAAGAAAATGAAGATAATGCCGTAGAAGAAGCTAAAGCCGAAGAACCAGCTCAACAAGTAGAAGAGATTAAAGAACCTGTTGAAGAAAAACCAGTGGAAGAAGAACCTGCTCCAGTTGTTGTTGCTGCTGAAGAAGTTAAAGAGGAAGCACCTGCAGAAGAAGTGGTAGATGAATTAGTTCCTGAAGAAGAAGGCATGGAAATCATTGAAACTAAAGTCAATGCTGATGGGGATACTATTGTCGTTGAAAAAGATGCTAAGGGTAATATCTTTGAAATTAGATTTGTTAAATCATTTACAGCTAAGATCATTCAAGCTAATGATGAAGGTAAAAAGTATTATGAAGAACTCAAAAATGAAGTTCTTTCTTATAAGAAAGTTAACAGCAGAGTTTCATGGCATTATGATTCTGCAAATTCAGGACGTAAACAATTTGTTAAATTTGGGGTAAGAGGTAAAACATTATGCGTTTACTTCCCACTTAACGCTGATGATTATGCCGATAGTAAATATAAAGTAGAAAAAGTTGAAAGCAAGAAATATGAAGAAGTTCCATGCTTATATCGTATTAAGAATGATAGAAGATGTGGTTATGCAAAAGAGCTTATTGCAGTTGTTGCTGAAAAACTAGGCTTAGAAAAAGGTGAACAAAAGAATGAATCATATGTTTTACCTTACGAAGACAATAAACCACTTATTGCTAGAGGTTTAATTAAAGAACTTAAAGTACAAGTTAGTAAACCAGCTGAAGTACCTGCTCCAGCTCCAGTAGAGGAAGAAGAAGCAAATGATAAAGCGTTTGAAGAATTAGCTAAAGAAGAAGGCATGGAAATTGTCGAATCTAAAGTTAATAACGATGGTGATGCTGTATTAGTTGAAAAAGACGCTAAAGGTAATATCTTTGAAATCAGATTCATTAAGTCATTCACTGCAAAACTTTCACAAGCAGATGATGTAATGAAAGATTACTATACAGTCCTTAAGAACTATGTTCTTGCTTATAATAAAGCAAATAGTAGAGTCTCCTGGCATTATGACGCAGTTAATGTAGGAAGAAATATGGCTATTAAGTTTGCAGTTAGAGGCAAAACACTTTGCGTTTACTACAACTTGAATAAAGAAATTTTAGACGATAAATATAAAGTCGAAGACGCTAAAGGCAAGAAATACGAAGATGTTCCAGTTTTATATCGTATTAAAAACGATAGAAGATGTGAATACGCTAAAGATCTAATTGATATGGTTATGGCTAACCTTGGTGTAGAAAAAGGTGAAATTCCTAACGAAGACTACCATATTCCATATGAAGAAACTCTCACATTATTAAAGAAAGGTTTAATTAAAGAACAAAAAGTTCGTATTAATAAACCTGCTCCAGTTGCAGTTGAAGAAGAGCCAAAAGAAGAAGTGGATGAATCTAGTTATCAAGAATTAGCTAAAGAAGAAGGCATGGAAATTGTCGAATCTAAAGTTAATAACGATGGTGATGTTGTCTTGGTGGAAAAAGACGCTAAAGGTAACATCTTTGAAATCAGATTTATTAAGTCATTCACTGCAAAACTTTCACAAGCAGATGATGTAATGAAAGATTACTATACAGTCCTTAAGAATTACGCTCTCGCACACAAGAAGGCAAATAGCAGAGTCTCTTGGCATTACGATGCAGTTAATGTAGGCAGAAATATGGTTCTTAAATTCGCAGTTAGAGGTAAAACATTATGTGTTTACTATAATTTAGTAAGAGATGAATTAGATCCTAAATATAAAGTTGAACCTGCAAAAGGTAAAAAATATGAAGATGTTCCAGTCTTATACCGCATTAAGAATGATAGAAGATGCGAATACGCCAAGGATTTAATTGATATGGCTATGCGCGAAGCAGGATCAGAAAAGGGAGAAATTCCTAATGAAGATTATCGTATTCCATATGAAGAAACTATTCCTCTACTTAAGAAAGGTTTAATTAAAGAGCTTAAAGTTCGCGTAAATAAGCCTGAAGAAGTAGTAAAAGAAGAGCCAGCACCTGTTGTTAAGAACGAACCTGTAACGCCTCATATGGAGTCTATTACTGTAGAAAAAGCCGAAGAGATGATGACAGATGAAGCGGCAGAAGAAGCAATTGTTATTAAAAAAGCAAAAATTGCTCATTCTGGTAAGAAAGAAGTTATCAATATCGATATATTATCTAAAAACTTTGAAGATGGTGATGTAGTTGATATTGAAGCACTTAGAGCAAAGAAACTTGTTTCTAACAAAGCTGATTATGTTAAAGTCCTTGCAAGAGGTGTATTAACAAAGCAATTAACTGTTAACGCAGATGACTTCTCAATTCAAGCAGTTAAGATGATTGTTTTAATGGGCGGCAAGGTTAACGAATACAAATAAAAATAACAAGCGCATCGTAAGGTGCGCTTTAGATTTGTAAGAAGGTACTTTTATAAAGTACTTTTTTACTTATTTGCATATATATTTGTTAAATGCTATTATAGTTAGCGATAACTAACTAGTTGTCGCAGATTGGAAAGTTATTATGAACAAATATATATTAGGAATTGATGGAATGAGATGTGGAATGTGCGAAATGCACGTTGAAGAAGCTATCAAGAAAGTAATATCTGCTAAAAGAGTAGCGGCATCTCATATAAATAAAAATGTCGTAATCATTACTCAAGAGAATTTAGATGAATACGATTTTGAAAAAGCATTAAAAGAAACTGGATATAGGATTACCTCGTTTAAAAGAGATGTGCCTGTTAAAAGATGGTACGGTTGGAGGTAGTTTATGAATGAAATTTTATATTCAGTAATTGGAATAGCTTTGATATTTGTATGCACTTCTTTAGGTGCAGGATTCGTTTTCTTTATTAGAAAAAAAGAGATTTCTCCTAGATTAAGCAAGATTTTTACAGGATTTGCTGCAGGAGTTATGTTATCTGCTTCTTTCTTTTCTTTAATTAAACCAGCATTAGAGTCTGAAATTATTTATATGCCAACATGGGCAATAGTGATGATTTCTATATTACTTGGTGCGGGATTTTTATGGATTATAGATAAAATAGTTCCTCACTTTCACAGTAGCGAGAACAAAGAAGAAGGCTTACCTACTAAAAGAATGAGTAAAACTTCTAAGATGTTCATTGCGGTTACTATTCATAATGTTCCAGAAGGATTATCTGTAGGTATTGCTTTTGGTGTAGCGTTATCGCAAAGCAATAACGCAGTGTTATTAATGGGTGCTTTATTATTATCTATTGGTATTGGTTTACAAAATATTCCAGAAGGTGCAGTTGTTTCTTTACCTATTAAAGGTGAAACTGGTTCATCTAAAAAAGCATTCTTATTTGGTGTATTTTCTGGAATTGTTGAACCTATCGCTGCAGTTATAGGATTATTCCTTGCTATGAAAATACAAGGAATTATGCCTTGGGCATTAGCTTTTGCAGGTGGTTGTATGATTTACGTTGTCGCGGAAGAAATGATTCCAGAAATGACTAGCGAAGGTCATGATCATTATGGAGTTTGGTCATTTATTCTAGGATTCGTAATTATGCTTGTATTGGACTGCATTCAATTTTAATTGCACATACATTTGCGATTTTTATAAAAATATTTTATATTTATCGTATGAAAAGATTAGAATCACAAGAAGATTATTTAGAGAAGATTTTACAATTGTCTCAAGAAAATGGTGTAGTTCACGCTATTGATATTGCTAGAGGTTTATCATTTTCTAAGCCTTCTGTTTCTATTGCGATGAATAAACTTAAAGAAGCAGGATATATTGAGATAAATCCTAAAGGAGAAATTACATTAACTCCTAGTGGATTCCAAATAGCTCAAAAAACATTAGAAAAACATACAATATTAACTAATTTACTTATTTATCTTGGCGTAGATGAAGAAACCGCTAAAGAAGATGCATGCCGTATGGAACATGACATCTCAGATAAGAGTTGGGAAGCAATTAAAGAACATACAGAATTCTTAAATAAATAATTTATTTACAAAAAGAAAGTTAACAAGGTTAGCGTTTGCTAACTTTTTTATTTACATTTAAATAATGGGGCGTATAATAATACACGGTTAGATACAACTAACTAGAATTGAGGTAATTAATATGCCAATTGGTTTAGCTCCAACAAATAAAGAAATGAGAATTGTTAGAATTCTTGCAGATGATAAAACAAAAAAGCATCTTGAGAGTCTTGGCATTTTAGTTAATTCCTTAATTACAGTTATTTCTTCTGTTAATGGTGGTGTTGTTATCGCTGTTAAAGAAGGAAGACTAGCTTTAGATCGTTCTATCGCTAGCAAAATTCTAGTTGCGTAGAAAGGAAGGAATTTATGCTAAAAAGACTAGATGAATTTCAAATAGGCGAGACTGGCCTAATTAAGAAAGTAGAAGGTGAAGGTCGCCTTCGTAGAAGATTGTTTGATATGGGTGTGACTCCAGGTGCAACAGTCTATTTACGTAAAAAAGCTCCATTAGGAGATCCACTTGAAGTCACAATTAGAGGCTATGAATTAACACTTCGTAAGTCAGAAGCTAGTTTAGTCTATTTAGATAGTAAGGGGGTTAACTAATATGAAACGTTTTGCATTAGCTGGTAACCCTAACTGTGGTAAAACCACTCTATTTAATAACTTAACTGGTTCTACTGCACATGTTGGTAACTGGCCTGGTGTTACTGTTGAAAAGAAAGATGGTGTTTATAAGAAATTAAATGAACCTATCTCAATTATTGACTTACCTGGTATTTATTCATTATCACCATATACAAGTGAAGAAGTAATTTCTAGAAATTACATCTTAGACGAAAAGCCTGATTGCGTTATCAACATCGTTGATGCAACTAACTTAGAAAGAAACCTTTATTTAACTAGCCAATTACTTGAAATTGATGTTCCTGTAGTTATCGCTATTAACATGATGGATGTTCTTGAAAAAGCAGGTGATAAATTAGACGAAAAACTTTTAAGTGATAAACTTGGAGTACCAGTAGTTAAAATCAGTGCTTTAGAAGAATCTAACTTAGAAGATTTAATGAAAGTTGCTTTCAAAGCAAGTCAATCAAAAAGAGATGGTATATCAATCATCTACCATAAAGATTTAAATCATCTTATTGGTGATGTTAAGATTGCTTTTAAAGGTAAAAATGTCGAAAATCCATTGTTCCACGCTATTAAATTAGTAGAAAACGATGAAATCGAAACAAAAATGCACGAAGATCTTTTACCAATGGTAGAAGAATTCAAGAAAACATTTAATGATGAAACATTTGGAGATGATATTGAAGCTATTATAGCAGACGAAAGATATCAATATATTTCTAATAACTTTGCAAAAGCTATTACAAAACATACTCCAAAAGAAAACGAAAAAGAAAATGAAAATAAATCAGACCGTATTGATAAGGTTTTAACACATAAAGTGTTTGGATTAATTATCTTTGCAGCAATTTTATTCCTAGTATTCCATTTTACATTCTCTGAGAATTTATTCTTCTTAGGTGGATTGTTTGAAGATGTTACCCCTTGCTTTGAAGGCTCCATCTATGAAGGATTATTCTATACAGATGGCGGAATTAATTCCCCTGGTGTTATCTTATTTAATTTCTTTGATATGTCCTTCGGAGGAATTATTGAAGCAGTCCAAGGTGGATTGAATGCTGGCTTAGGTGAAGGACATTGGTTAACAGGTTTCTTGTGTGATGGTGTTCTTTCAGGTTTATTCGCAATCTTAGGATTCTTACCACAAATCTTGTTATTATTCTTATTCTTCTCAATTATGGAAGATACAGGATATATGGCCCGTGTAGCATTTATTTTAGATAGAATCTTTAGAAAATTTGGTTTATCAGGTAGAGCATTTATCCCAATGATTATGGGATTTGGTTGTTCAGTACCAGCTATGGTTAATACCAGAACTTTAGCGGACGAAAATGAGAAAATTTCTACAATTAGAGTTATTCCTTTCTTCTCTTGTGGAGCTAAACTTCCTATTCTCGTCGCTATTGCTGGTGGAATTGCGGAACAATGGAATTTCTCTCATGTCGATTTAATTACTTATTCAATGTATGTTGTTGGCATTGCTGTCGCAATTGCTTCTGTCTTAATTTTAAGACATACAACACTTAAAGGTGATGCTGCTCCATTTATTATGGAGTTACCACAATATCACTGGCCTCAATTTAAATCATTAATGATTCACTTATGGGATAAAGCAAAACACTTTGTTAAGAAAGCGTTCACAATTATCTTAGCTTCTCAAATCATTATTTGGTTCTTAAGAAGCTTTGGCTGGAACTGGCATATGGTTAATAGTATGCAAGATTCAATTCTTGGTTCAATTGGTATGCTTATTCAACCTATATTTACTCCTCTTGGCTTCGGCTCTCAACTTACCTCAATTGGCTGGGTATTCGCAGTCGCTGCAATTACAGGTTTAATTGCAAAAGAAGATGTTATCGCTACATTTATCGCTTTAGGTGCTGCTGCAGTTGCTTATCTTACCAGTGATGCTGTTGATCCAGAAATTATTAAAGCTATGGAAGATGCAATTGAAGCCGATGAAGAAGGTGTAACAGCAGTTGTTACAATGATTCAAGCAACAGGCATTACTTGGCAAGGCTGTATCTCATTCATCGCATTCAATATGTTAACTATTCCTTGCTTCGCTGCTTGTGCTACTGCTAAGGCAGAACTTAAAGAAGGTACATTCAAATGGACATTACTCTTCTGGATTGTTGCTTCATTTGTAGGTTCAGCATTTGTATATTGCTTCTTATCAATGTTCAGTTCTGAATCATTAGCTTGGGCAATTCCAGTTACAGTAGTGTTAATTGGTTTAGGAGTTGGTTCAATCTTCTTTATCAAATATTGGAACAAAAGAAAATTAAAGGTGGCTTAATATGTTTGAAAACCCTGATACACTTTGGATAGAAATATTAGTTATTGTTTTAACTATTGCTTTCTTAGCATTTGTTATTGGGGTTTATATTTATAAAAAAATGCATCATCTTCCTACAGGAGATTGTGCATATTGCCACAAAGACAAAAAACAGTTATTGAAAGAATATTACAAACAATATCCTAAACAATAAAATTCACGTCTCCTCAAAGGCAAAACAGTGTTCAATTGATTTTGGCACTGTTTTTTGTTATTAAAAGTTGGACAGTTTTGCTATACTTTAAAAGTTATATTTAATAAAAGATTTATTTTTCTAAAAAAGGGGGTGGCTAATATGAAAAATTTACAAAAAATTAGTTTAGGATTAATAGCTATTTTTTCTTTTACTGCTTGTAGCAGCGGCACTAAAGTTACAAGGGATGAGTTTTTTGAAGCTGTTGCTAAATTAAAAAGCCCTTCTTATAAAAATGCTAAAGTAGCAATTGAAGAAGTAGAAAAAAGAGAAGAAAATTCCGATATAAGTGAAAGTAAATCAACTTTAAGTGGAAATTTTAAAAAAGATAACACATTTGATACTTGGGTTGATACTTGGGAAGCAGATGAAAATACATCTCTTAGGGTTGAAAGAATTTTTAAATCTATTCTTTCCGATATGAATCTTAGTACAAGTTCAGAAACAAGAAATGGCTTTGAAACTTATAAATCGTTTGCAGAAGAAAAATACTATATAAAGCCATTTTTGTATGACAGTTATTATAAAGATGATGATTATGATCATATTGATTACACTAGTTTAAAAGAAAAATACTCTACAGTTGTGAACGAGGGTAAAACTACATGTATAGAAAACTATCATTACGAATGGGATAAATGTGGATATCTTACTTTTGCAGAAAGAAAAACAGAAATAAAATACGAATATAAAACTACAAAGTCCAAAGAAACCACAACATGCACAATTAAAGTAAGTTATAAATAATAAAGGAACTTTAGTGCTCCTTTTTTAATAGTGCTCATTATTTTGATATAATTACAATATGTTTTTTAGAAAATATAAATCAATTCTTTCTCCACAAAACGGAATGAATATATATCGTGGGTGCACTCACGGATGTATTTATTGTGATTCTAGAAGTAAATGTTACCAAATCAATCATGATTTTGCGGATATTGAAGTTAAGCAAGATGCTCCTAAACAGCTAGATTTAGAACTTTCTATGAGAAGAAAACCTTGTATGATTGGAACTGGTTCTATGACCGATCCATACAATCATGTAGAAAAAGATATTGAATATACTAGAAAATGTTTAAAAGTTATTTTAAAACATCACTGCGGTGTTGCTATTCAAACTAAAAGTGATTTGATTCTTAGAGATATAGATTTAATAAATAAGATAAATAAAGACAGTAAAGCAGTAGTAGAAATTACATTAACAACCGCAGATGATGAACTTTGCAAGAGAATTGAACCAAATGTATGTTCGACATCAAAACGCGTTGAAATCCTTAGAAAATGTAAAGAACTAGGTATTCCCACTGTGGTGTGGTTATGTCCGTTTCTACCTTTTATCAATGATAACGAAGAAAATATAAATAAACTAATGGATATTTGTATTGAAAACGATGTTAAAGGAATTCTTTTCTTTGGAGTGGGATTAACTCTTAGAGAAGGAAATAGAGAATATTTCTATGAATGTTTAGATAAAGAATTCCCTGGTTTAAAAGAAAAATACATAAAACAATACGGTAATAAGTACGAAGTATCTTCTGATAGAAATAGTGAGTTGTCTAAAATAATTATTGATAGATGTAAGAAAAACAATATTATGTGTGATGTTACTGAAATATTTAAATATTTAAGAGAATATCCTAATAGGTTTGAACAGATGTCTTTATTTATTTAAATAAAGTGTTGCCAAAATATTCTACTTACGATATTATAATTTTCCTATGATAAAGTTAAGCAAATACAATTTAGTAAATTTTTCAAACTCATTCCTTAAACACTATGGGGTAGATACATTCCATGAAACTATTCCAGAATTAGACGAAGTCTTAAAAGGACATAAGAAAATAGTGTTTATGCTTTTTGACGGAATGGGAAAAGCAATTATTAAAAGACATTTAAGTGAAGATTCTTTTATTAGAAAGCATTATGCTTTCACAATGCAATCAACATTCCCTCCAACAACTGCAGCTGCAACAACAGCTGTTCTTACCGGAAAAAACCCTATAGAAACAGGTTGGACTGCATGGTCAGCGTATTTTAAACAGTTAGATAGAAATGTTATCTTATTCTTAAATGTTGATTACAACACTGATGAAAAGTTAACAACAACTCCAGTAAGAGACATTTTAAAATATGAATCTATCTGTGACTTAATTAACAAGAAAGATCCATTAAATAATGCATTCTTAATGCAAAGATATCCAATTCAACAAGATGGACCTAAAGAACTTGATGATAGTTATGAAAAGTTATCTAAGATTCTTAAAGATAATGAAAAATGCTTCATTTATTATTATTTCGACTCACCAGACAAAGAAATGCATGAATTAGGTGTAGATGCACCAGAAGTTAATAAAATATGCAACGACATTAATAAATTTGTTGAAAGAATGGTGGAAGAAAATCCAGACACATTATTTATTAGCTACGCAGACCATGGACAAGTAAATGTTAAGTATTTCGATATTTGTGACTATCCAAAACTTACAAGTATGTTAAGAAGACCTGTTTGTGGTGAAAAAAGAAGCACTCAATTCTTTGTTAAACCTGAATACTTAGGCGAATTCAAGAAGATGTTCTTAGAACTTTATGGAAATCACTTTGAATTATTATCAAAGCAAGAAATGTATGATCAAAAGATATTCGGAGAAGGAAATCCACATCCGTTGTTCGATGATATGCTTGGAGATTATATTGCTATCTCTAAAGATGAATACACATTAGTTGCTAGTAAGCAATTTAAACGTCTAGAGTACCTAAAAGGTACACACGCTGGATTTACAGAAGATGAGATGCTTATTGATGTAAGCGTATTCAATAATAAATCATTCTAAAACCCTATTTGAATGAGCAGAAATGGCTTTTTATTTTGTCTATATTTTAGGAAGCAGAAAATATTTATTTCATAATCTGTTTATAGTATTATAAAAGTGAATTAATGGGGGTATGGTATGAAAAAGATGCCAAAAGTAATTAATTTATTTATGATAGCGGGATTATTGACCGCTTGTAATGAGGAAGAAAGGGCGCCTACTCTTTTAGGATTGGATTTAAGTGATGCTGTTTTAGTTTTCTGCGGCAATGACTGTACTGGTTTACATAACGATGAAAAAGGTATGCACATTAACGCAGAAGGTATTCCTGCAGCTA
Source organism: Bacilli bacterium (assembly GCA_024695405.1). GTDB lineage: Bacteria > Bacillota_I > Bacilli_A > RFN20 > CAG-826 > RGIG9670. The sequence continues at coordinate 45,562 of JAILIF010000030.1, read as the reverse complement.
GATTTCTTTTACGCAAAACCAATAGTGAAGGTGTTACTACTAGAGTCCATTGTAGAACAAGCAAATCCGATGATGATAAATTTTACACAGAAAATAATTTCTTTACTGATTTGGTAGATATCTCCGAGGATTATTTCTATGCAGATTTTGGTTCATTTCAGAAAAATGGTTATAGGTTTAATAAGTATTTTATAAATAAAAAAACTGGTGATGCTTTAAAGTTCCCTGATGAACTTGTGTTCTATAATTTCGATTGGATTCGTTCATTAACTCCTTTAAATTATTTCCCGAAAGATAGTGCAGGAAATATCTACGGAATCGCATATTCATACGAAACAAACGAATATGGCATAGTTAAATTTTCTATTGCTGAAAAAGAAGTTAAAGCCGAGAATATCGCAAATATTAAAGATATGAATCCAAATTTATTTGCGGTTGATAAAGACGGAAATGTTGCTTTTAATACTGGAAGAGGTCAATGCTTTGTTAGAACCGCTGATGGAGAATTAATAAAACAATCGTTGACTAGTGGCATGTTTTGGACTGCATACGATGGCAATATTTACTCATATGAAAATGGTAACGTAAGTAAACTTACATATAATAAAGATGAGAAAAGGTTTACTTCTACTGTAGTAAAAACTATCGATAGTTTATCATCTTTATATAGAACCGCTCCTGAAAAGTTGCTTTATTTAGATGGTTTAAAACAAATCTATACATATAGAAAAAACGAAAACAATGATTTGGTTTTATATCAATTATATTCAGAAACAACTGCGGAAGAGCCTATAACATTTTCTGCAGCAGATTTCGGTATGACAGATGGCAATGATTACGATTATTATCTTTACTGTGATAACGATTCTATAGTTTCTGTTTTAAATAAGACTATAACTATAATTGATGTTAAAGATAATATGAGAGTTACGAAATATACTCTTCCTATTCAATATAACGATGGAATGAGAATGTTAAACAATAAAAAGATGGCAATATTTTATTGGAACGAGGATAGCGAAATAAATTGTCCTCCAGATAATAACTATGCATTTATGAGTATTGGTCTTTATGACCTCTCTAACGGCACATTAAGTAAGCAAGATAAATTTGTTTCGGGTAATGCAGATAGAAGCCATGTTATAAATCTTAAATAGTTTAAACATTATTCAATAAGGCACCTTCGGGCGCTTTTTTGTTACCACTTAGTAGTCAAAAATAACCGAATAGTGTGATTTTATGACAAAAAATAATATTTTTATTATGCTCTAAGCGTGGAGGTTATTTTATGGAAATTATTAACATAAACAAAATTACAAAACACTATAAAACCGTAAAAGCTCTAGATGAAGTTTCTTTATCAATTCATGAAGGAGAACTATTTGGATTACTCGGCGTTAATGGCGCTGGTAAAACAACATTGATTAGAATTTTGTCTGGCTTAGCAAAAGCAACTAGCGGAGAAGCAACAGTGGATGGTTACTCACTAAAACAAATAGATGAGATTAAAAAAATCATCGATGTCTCTCCTCAAGAAACATCTGTTGCAATGAACTTAACTGTTAAAGAAAACTTAGAATTCTTTCAAAGTTTATATGACATCGATGATAAAGAATATCTTGATTCAATCGTAAATTCTTTCTCTTTAGGTGAAGTTTTAAATAAAAGAGCGAAAACATTAAGTGGTGGTTGGCAAAGAAGGTTATCGATCGCGGTAGCACTTATCTCAAAACCTAAAATTATTTTCTTAGACGAACCTACATTAGGACTTGATGTTCTTGCTAGAAGAGAATTATGGAAAGTTATTAAATCTCTTAAAGGAAAGATGACTATTGTATTAACTTCTCATTACTTAGAAGAAATCGAAGCTTTATGCGATAGAGTAGCAATTATGTCCAAAGGACATCTACTTGATATTGGTACAGTTGAAGAAATTAAAAAGCACGCCAATGAAGATTCGTTCGAAGAAGCATTTGTTAAGATTGCAGGAGGCATTGTTGAATAATGAAAAAGGTATTGTTATTTGCAAAAAGAAATCTAACTGAAATGGTTAGAGACCCTCTTTTATATATTTTCTGTATTGGCTTTCCAATTATGATGATTGGTGTATTTAATATAATTTTAGGCTTTGCACCTGAAGGAAAAACACCAGTTTTCTATGAAAAAAGCTTAATTCCAGGCATTATGATCTTTGGTTTCTCATTGTTAATGCTTATGTCAGCATTGCATGTTAGTAAGGATAGACAAAGCGCTTTCTTGAAGAGATTATTCTCTTCACCTATGAAACCATATCAATTTATTCTTGGCTATTTATTACCTTTCTGTTTGATTGGTATTGCACAAATTATTATTGTAATTATTACTGGTTATATCTTTGGCTCAGCTAGTGGTAGAGGATTTGTTAGCTTCCCTGGTGCGTTACTATTATTTGTAGAAATGCTTCCTATGTTAATTATTAATGTTTCTTTAGGAATGATGTTTGGAACTATTCTTAATGATAAAAGTTCTCCTGCAATATGTTCTATATTTGTTTCCGCTAGTGGAATCATTGGTGGATCATGGATGCCATTAGATACAATGGGAGGATTTGAAAAATTCTGTGGATACTTACCATTTTATCAAGCGGTATATCTAGGAAGATGCGTAACAGGTGCAATTCATACACCGGTGGATATGGAGACTACAATTAATCCAGTGCTTTATACTTTTGCAGATCGTGGTATTCTATATTTATCAATGTATTTAGGATATATGGTTTTATGTGCTGCATTATCATTATTTGTATTTACAAGGAAGATGAAAAGTGATATAAATTAGTATATAATTAGTATATGAAATGTTTTACATTTATTGACAAAAACGAAGAAGAAAGAGTAATCATCTATTCTAAGGAGAGAACCTCTTTAGTTGACCAAATCGAAAAACTTGTATCTTCTACAGGTGTATCTCTTACTGGAACCTATGAAGATATTAGTGTTTTGATTAACCCAATGGATGTTAGTTGCTTCGTTGTTGAGAGTGGAAAGATATTCGCTTTAATAAATGAAAAGAAATATCAACTCAAAGAAAGACTATATCAACTTGAAGATATGTCTTTTAACGAATATTTTGTAAAACTAAATCAATCTTGCTTAGCAAATATTAAACAAATTAAAGAATTCAAAGCTTCAATTGGCGGATCTATTATGGTTATCTTCCAAAATGGCTACAAAGATTATATTTCTCGTAGAGAATTGAAGAATGTTAAAGAAAGGATTGGGCTATAGTATGAATAAATACGTTAAAACATACTTATTACGTGGTCTTATCTTTTCTGGATTAGGACCAGTGGTCACAGGTATTATATATGTCATCTTAGAAGCTTGTGGAACAGAAATTGCTTTGAGTGGATTAGATGTATTTAAAGCTATTGTAACTACATATGTAATTGCATTTGTACACGCTGGAAGTAGTGTTTTCCCTCAAATAGATAATTGGCCATTGTTTAAGCAAATATTCTTCCAAGGCATATCAATTTACCTTGTGTATATAATTGGATACTTGATTAATAGTTGGATTCCGTTGAACTTAACTCTCATCCTCATCTTTACAGGATGTTTCTTCGGAGCGTTTGGAATTACTTGGTTAATAATTTACATTTGCACAGGCACTGTTACTAAGAAGATGAATAAGAAATTAAAAGAGATGAATCGTTAGTGGTTCATCTTTTTTGTAATTTCATAATCGTTTTGTTAACACATTTTATTTTTGCGTGCTATAATTCAGTCTTGTAGTTAGTTAGTCAAAACTAACTCCAAAATGTTATTACATAGTAATAATATATATCAAATAGAAAGGAGGATATATGGAACTAAGTTCAACTAAATTAGCTGCTTATGGCATTGTGGTTGGTGTCTTTGCGGTTTTGTCTCTCCTAAATATACTATCCATATCCTCCTTTCAAAAAGTTTTGGAAGGTAAAAGTAATATATGAATTTGATTAATTTTAAAAATGTAAGCCGAATTTATAAAGTTGGTGACCATGAACAAAAAGCTTTAGATAACGTAAATCTAGACTTAAAATCTGGTAAGTTTATTGTTATTCTCGGTCCTAGTGGTGCAGGAAAATCTACATTGCTTAATCTATTAGGAGGTTTAGATTCTCCTACATCAGGAACTATCGTAGTTAATAATAAAGACATTTCTACTTTAAACAACAATGAATTAGCAGATTATCGCGCTGAAACAGTTGGCTTCGTATTTCAATCTTATAACTTAATTCCTACATTAACTGTCTTTGAAAATGTTTCGTTGGTTAAAGAGATTGTTAAAGATCCTTTATCAGTTAATGAAATGTTAGAACAAGTTGGTTTGGGTGATCATAAAGATAAATTCCCATCAGAATTAAGTGGTGGTGAACAGCAAAGAGTTTCTATTGCTAGAGCGCTAGCTAAGAATCCTAAGATTTTATTATGCGATGAACCAACTGGCGCACTTGATAGTGAAACTGGCGCGATGGTTTTAAAAGTATTGCTTAATATGGCAAGAAACTATCATAAAACAATTATTATAGTTACTCATAACCAAAACATTGCAAAAATGGCGGACGTAATAATTAGAGTAAAGTCAGGTCATATTAAAGAAATTATCAATCAAGATAAGCCATTAAGTGTAGATGAGGTGGATTGGTAATATGCTTTTTAGAAAATTATTAAGAACAATTTGGAGATACAAAGCACAATTTATATCCATGATTATCATGGTTTTATTGGGGGTAGGCGTCTTTGTAGGATTCCAAGGTGAATGGAAATCTATTCAAGACGATACCTTTTCTTTTTACGATTCAACTGGTTTTGCAGATTATCGTTTAGTATGCGAAACAGGCTATTCTAGTGAGGAAATGGATAAGATATCTACAATTAGTGGTGTTGAGAAAGTTTCTCGCTATGTGTCCGCAAAAACTAATGAATCTAAGCAAAACGATGTAGTTGCTGTAACTGTAACAACAAATTTTGAAGTATCTGGATTCATTGTTATAAGTGGTGAAGATTATGATTCTACTGCATCTGATTCAATTTGGATTAGTGATATGTATGCAGAAAAGAATGATTATAAGTTAAATGATGAAATGACATTAAAGTATGGTGCTATTTCTATTACAGGTAAGATAAAAGGACTTATTAAGTCTTCAGAATACTTAATTTGTACACCTGGTGAAAATCAAATGATGCCAGATTTCGATACATATGGTTATGTTTACATATCCCCAGAAATGTATAAAAACGCATTAGGTGGATTTGAATTATATCCAGAAATCCACGTTATTAGTGATTTAGAAAAGAAAGAATTCTCTGATAAAGCTAATGAAAAGCTTGGAAGAACTAATCTTTTGTTAACTAAAGATGAAGTTGCGTCATATTCAGAAGCGCAAGGTGAAGCTAGCGAAGGTAAAACAATGGCTTCAATTCTTCCAGTTATATTTTTAGGCATTGCGGTTTTGATTATGGCTACTACAATGCAAAGACTAACAATTAACGAGAAAACTCAAATTGGAACATTGAAAGCTTTAGGCTTTAGAGATTCTAAAATTGTAAGACACTATACATTATTTGGGTTATTTATTGGATTAGTTGGAAGCATCTTAGGTATAGTTTTTGGCTACTTTATCGCTTGGTATATCTTTAATCCAGGTGGATCAATGGGAACATATTTTGATTTACCTAGCTGGGCAATTCATATGCCATGGTGGACATTCTTAGTAGTTGCGGGTGTAGTAGGATTTATGACATTAATTTCATATTTCGCTGCTAAGAATATGTTAAAAGGCAATGCTGCAGATGCATTAAAGCCATATACACCAAAAGCAATGAAGAGATTAAAGATTGAAGATTCTAAAGGATGGAGAAGACTAAAGTTTTCCACTAAGTGGAATCTAAGAGATTTATTTAGACATAAAGCTAGAAGCTCCATGACTTTATTTGGCGTATTTGGATGTACTGTCTTACTTGTTGCATCTTTCCTAATGATGGATTCTATGAAAGGATTTGTTAACAAATTCTATTATGGATCAATGAATTATGAATCTCAGATTTCTTTAAAAGAAGAAACTACAAATGAGAAAGCATTAGAAATGGTTAGCTATTATGACGCTGATTACTCTGCATCTACAAATGTTTCATTAAATGAAGAAGCAATCGCAATGGATATTTATCATGTAAGTCATGACTATGTTAAATTCCTTGATCCTAATATGGATTTCTTAACTTTAGAAGATACAGGCGTTTATCTTGGACAAAGATTAATCGAATCAAATAACTTAAAAATAGGTGATAAATTTGAAGTCTCAATATTTGGTAGTGATGCAAAATATACTTTAAAACTAGCGGGTGAACTTAGAACATTAACTAAGGGTGTTGTAATGAGCCAAAAATACGCAGATGAGATAGGTATTATTTATAAAATCAACCAATTATTTACTAATAAGACAAAAGAAAATATTAGCAAAGATACTGCTTTTGGAGACTATATAAGCACTACAAAAAGTAGAAACGACATCATTAAATCATTCGATAGTTTCATGGAAGTTATGTATGTAATGATTGGCGCGCTTATTGTCCTTTCAATTATCTTAGGAATTGTTGTTTTATATAATTTAGGAACTATGTCATATTTTGAAAGATATAGAGAATTATCAACATTGAAAGTAGTTGGCTTTAGAGATAAACGTATTGGTAAGTTATTAATTACTCAAAATATGTGGCTTACAGTAGTTGGATTCCTAGTTGGCTTACCAGCGGGCATAGGAATCACATGTGTATTAATGAAAGCTTTGGCTTCTGAATACGAAATGAAGATGATATTTGGTTGGATGACATTCGTTATTCCAGCAATTGTAATGTTTGGTGTTTCATTCCTAGTTTCATTAATGGTAGCTAGAAAGAATAGAAAGATAGACATGGTAGAAGCACTTAAGGTCCCAGAATAAAGAATAATAATTTTTAGGTTTAAGAGATGGATTAGGAATAATTCATCTTTTTTATTTTGCAGTTGTTTAAAACAACCAATTATCTTATTATCTAAATTGATAGAGAATTTTAAAAGAACATTCAAGAAGTTTTTAGGCTTTACATTTAATTGTTTTGATTATCAAAATTTTATTGGAAGGGAACTATAAGGTATTGTTATGAAAAAAGTTACAAATAGTATTTATTATGTTGGTGTTAATGACCACAAGATCGATTTATTTGAAGGACAATATGTTGTTCCAAATGGAATGGCATACAACTCATATTTAGTCGATGATGATTTAATTGTTATCTTTGATACTGTTGATATTAATTTCTATGACGAGTGGATCAAAAACATTAAAGCTGTATTAAATGGCCGTAAACCAAATTTCTTAGTTGTCCAACATATGGAGCCTGATCATTCCGCTAATATTATGAGATTCCTTAAGGAATATCCTGATACATTTGTAATAGGAAATAAGAAAACGTTCGTTATGATGAATCAATTCTTCCATGAGGATATTAAAAATAAAATGGAAGTTGAAGATGGTGGATTCTTAAAAACCGGGCATCATAATTTCACATTTGTATTTGCACCAATGGTTCACTGGCCAGAAGTAATGGTGACTTATGATTCAGAAGATAAAGTTTTATTCTCTGCTGATGGATTTGGTAAGTTTGGCGCGCTAGATGTAGAAGAAGATTGGGCATTTGAAGCAAGAAGATATTATTTTGGTATCGTAGGTAAATATGGTGCTCAAGTTCAAAATCTTCTTAAGAAGGCAAGTACTTTAGATATTCAAATAATTTGTCCATTACACGGGCCAATCCTCAATGAAAATTTAGGATATTATATTAATTTATATGACATTTGGTCATCTTATAGACCTGAAGTAGATGGTGTAGCGGTTTTCTATACCTCAGTTTATGGTCATACTAAAGAAGCAGCAGAACTTTTATTTAATAAACTTAAAAAATATAACTGCCCTAAGTGTACATTAGTGGATTTGGCTAGAGAAGATATGGCTAAATCAGTAGAAGATGCATTTAAATATTCTAAGATTGTTTTAGCGACAACTACTTATAACGCTGGTATTTTCCCTTTTATGGATGAATTTATTAACCATTTGTTAGAAAGGAATTATCAAAATAGAACTGTTGCAATTATTGAAAATGGTACTTGGGCTCCTATGGCAGCTAAAGTTATTAAAGATAAGTTTGTTAATAGTAAGAACGTAACATTCGTAGAACCTGTTATTAAAATCATGTCTAGTATGACTGATGAAAATAAGGAATCCATCGAAAAATTAGCATCTTCACTTTGTGAAGAATATATCGCTAGAAATGAAGTTAAGATAGCATCTAATGATCCAAAAGCTCTATATAACATTGGGTATGGATTATATGTAGTAACTTCAAATGATGGAAAACGCGATAATGGTTTAATTGTTAATACAGTTACTCAATTAACAGATAAACCAAATAGAATCGCGGTTAACATCAATAAAGCGAATTATTCATGCGAAGTAATTAAGAAAACTAAAAAGTTGAATGTTAACTGTTTAAGCATTGATACTCCTTTTGAAGTTTTTAAGTCATATGGATTTAGAAGTGGTAAAGACGTTAATAAGTTTGAAGGAGTAGAAGTAATTAGAAGTTTAAACGGATTAGTGGTATTACCTAATTATATAAACGCTTTCATGTCACTTAATGTTGAACAAATCATAGATTTAGATACACATTTAATGTTTATCTGTAGCGTTGAAGAGTCAAAAGTGATGTCATCTAAAGAAACAATGACATATAATTATTATCAAAATTTTGTAAAGCCAAAACCAGAAACTAAGAAAACTGGCTGGGTTTGTAAAGTATGTGGATATGTCTATGAAGGTGAAAACCTACCAGAAGACTATGTTTGCCCATTATGCAAACATGGTGCAAGTGATTTTGTAAAAATAAATTAAACATATGTTTTTCATTTTTAGGAGGTGAACAAAATGAAATATCGTTGTAAAGTATGTGGACAAATCGTTGAAGTTAAAGAAGGTGAAAGATGCCCTATCTGTGGTGCAGACTTTTCTAAGTTAGAACCAATAAAAGAAGAAAAAGTTGGTAATTTAACTTGGGCTTGTAAGCATGACATTGGCGTAGCTAAAGGTGTTGATGAATTCGTACTTCAAGGCTGTAGGGATCACTTTAAAGGTGAATGCTCTGAAGTAGGAATGTACAAAGCAATGGCCCGTCAAGCATTAAGAGAAGGATATCCTGAAATCGCAATGCTTTTCGAAGAAATCGCCAAAGAAGAAGCAGAACACGCAGCTAAATTCGCTGAATTATTAGGCGAAGTATTAGTAGAAGACACAAAAGCAAACATTGAAAAAATGTTAGCTGGTGAAAATGGTGCTTGTGCTTCTAAGTTAGATATTGCTAAAAAAGCAAAAGAACTCAATTATGACGCAATTCATGATGCAGTTCATGAAATGGCAAAAGACGAGCAACGTCATGGTGCAGCTTTAGAAGCAATGCTAAAGCGCTATTTCAAATAGTAATAAAATTTTAAAATCAGCAAACAAACTTAAACTTTCGCTAAAAGGCATATTTATATGCCTTTTGTTTTTGAAATTTTGTTAACTTTTTATATTTTTTTCTTCTTGTGGCACTTCTGTGACATTGCAAGTAGTAGCATAATTTCACAAAATGCATTATCATTGATAATACTATTTTTGTATTTAGGAGGGAGACACAAAAACTAAGTAAAAAAAATTATATCGGCAAACAAACTTAAACTTTCGCAAAAAGAGCAGGGATTATATCCCTGCTTTCTTTATACATGTTAATTTTGTTTTGCTTTGTTAACTTTATTACTTATAATGCTACCGGCATGGAAAATGTTGGTTGGATTATTTTAATAACATTCTTAGCAGGATTCGTAGGCACTGGAATCGGTGGATTAATCGGCGCTTTATGTAAAAAGGATTCTAGGAAAATTGTTTCTTTGTTATTAGCATTTGCAGGTGGAATTATGCTTGCAGTTGTTTGCTTTGACTTATTAACTGAAGCACTTAATCCTATTGAAGGAGTTAGTGAACCTCCTTTATTAATAGTTGGATTTACTTTTTTAGGATTCTGTTTAGTTGCAGTATTAAATCATTTTATTGATAAGAAGTTAGGAAAAGAAGTTGAACATACTTCTAGAGAAGATCACCCAAATGTTCATGATGACTTAGATGAAATGATTCATGCTGATCATCTTGAACATCATAGAAAAAGCGATAATCGTTTATTCTGGGCTGGAGTAGTAATGCTTTTAGTTATTGCGTTACATAATTTCCCTGAAGGTATGGTTATTGGTGCTACTTACGCAAAACAGCCTGAATTAATTATGGGTGGTAGTGCATTGCTCATAGCAATCGTCATTGGTTTGCACAATATTCCAGAAGGAATGGCTGTTAGTGTTCCTCTTATTTCTGGAGGAGCGAAAAAGTGGAAAGCAATTCTTTTAACTGCAGTTAGTGGTTTGCCTACTGTTGCAGGAGCAGTTTTAGGATTTGCTTTAGGCATGATTGATCCAATTGCCTTATCTATTTCTTTATCTTTGGCAAGTGGCGCTATGTTATATGTTGTTTTTGATGAATTAATTCCTGAATCACTTCTTATTTGGAAGTCTAAGCTTCCTGGATTTATGTTATTAATTGGTTTATTAATTGGTTTCTTACTAGTTTTAATTTAAATTAACGCAATATTTCACAAATAAAATAAAAAGATTAACGTTTTAAATGTTTGTCTTTTTTTGTTTAATAATAGTTAAGGAGTCTTCGTATGAAAGATAAAATCAGTTTAATTATTACTTCTTTAATCGCAATTTCATTAATAGTAGTTGGATGGATTGCTGGGTTTAATTTATCAGAACTACAAAAAGATACATTAATTATTTTAGGCATTATTTGTGGATGCTCTGTAGCGTATTGCTTTATCGCAGGAGAAATATCACGTAACAATTCACAAATGGATAAACTTTGGAGTGTTCTTCCAATTGTTTATGCATTTGTCATTATGATTAAAGGTGAATTTAAAGTCCGTCTTATTTTGATGGCAATAGTTATCACTCTCTGGGGAGTTAGACTTACCTATAATTTTGCGAAAAAAGGCGCATACAGCATTAAATTCTGGCAAGGTGAAGAAGATTATAGATGGAAATATTTAAGGGCTCAAAAGCCATTTAATAACAAAATAATTTGGGCAATATTCGATTTATTGTTTATTTGTTTTTACCAAAACTTTGTTGTTTTATTAATTACGTTGCCTGGTGTAGCAGTTATGGAATCTACTGCTAGTATTGGTGTAATTGATATTCTTTCATTTGTGTTTGCGTTAGGTTTCTTAGCTTACGAAGTTATCGCTGATAAACAGCAAAATGCATTCCAAGTTAAAAAATATGAATATTTAAATTCAGGAATGAAATTAAATGAATTACCTGCTCCATACAACAGAGGCTTCTGTGTTAAAGGATTATGGAAACGTTCTAGACATCCTAATTATTTAGGTGAACAAGGCATTTGGGTTAGCTTATATATGATGGTAATAGGTGCTGGAATTGCAACGTATGGTGTATTTAACTGGACTATTACTGGATGTATGTTACTAATTCTTATCTTTGCTGGATCTTCAAGAATGGCGGAATCTATTTCTTGCGGTAAATACGACTTATATCCTGGTTATATTGACGGAGTATTTAAATATTTGCCTATTAAGGCATATAAAGATGTAGGAGGAAATAACGATGAAACTGTTAATGTTAATGGTTGATGGATTTGAGGATGTAGAAGCATTTGCTACACTTGATGTATTAACTAGGGGTGGAGATGATGTAACTCCTGTTTCTTTAATGGGAAGAAAAGAAGTATTTCCAAAAGTATTCCCTAAAGCCGTAGCAAAATATCAAATCGAAGAAGTGGATTATAAGAAGTTTGACGGCTTAATTATCCCTGGGGGTCCTGGAAGTTTTAAAATTATGCCTTCTATTGATTTGGTTGATGAAATTATTAAATATTATGCTAATAAGCACAAATTAGTTGCTGCTATATGTGCAGCGCCTCATCTTGTAGGAAAACTTGGATATTTATTCGATAAGAATTATACGGTTCATCCTGGATTTGAAACTAAGGTTGTTGGCGGACATTACTTAAGAGAATGTGGTGTAGTTAGAGATGGAGATTTCATAACCGCTAAATCAATGTATTATTCAATAGAGTTTGGTTTAACCATTCATGAATACTTCCATGGGACTAATTCAAGAGATAAATTAGAAAAGTCCTTACAAGGCGAATAAATTATATTAGAGTGCCATATTTTATGGCACTTTTTATATCGTTAAGTTGAATATAAAAACCGCAGTTAATATAATTTATTTATCACTTTTGTATGGAAAAGAAGGAAAAAGTAAAACAAGTATTCAAATATATATTTCTGGGAATGGCCCTTACAACGTATGGCTTTATTTTTTATCATTCTTCAATAGTTCCAAAGACTTCAGATAAATGGAACTCATGGGCTAAAGATATTTGGGTTGGTTTAATTAATGATGCTTTAGGGATAAAAGAAGATACATCTATAGTAAAACCTGAAGAAATTACTCTTTCGGATAAAATATTTATTTCAAACGATTCATATAAAAGTAGCAATATTGATGGATATGATGAACATGAAATTCCACTTGGTGGCGAGAAATGGCTTGAAGCTACAATTTCTCCAAGAATAACAACTAATAAATCAATTAGTTATGTTGCATCTAATGATAAAGTTAAACTCATTCAATCTGGTTTACATGTTGATATAGAAGCAATGGAATTAGGCGATGTAACTATCAAAGCGATTTGTAACGCTGATAATAGTGTAACTGCAGAATATAGATATTCAATCATAGAAAGAAAAGCACCAGAAGAAATTAATTTCTTCTGTGATTATTTAACTGTTGGGCAATCTAAATATCTTAATGTTGGTAATTTTTCCAATGATTTAGAGACAAATAAGCACTTTTATGATTACTCAAAATTATCTTTTACTTCGAGTGATGAATCTGTTGCAGTTATTAGAGGAGAATATTTAAAAGCTATTGCACCGGGCAAAACAACTATTAGTGTTTCTAATGGTATTAAGGAATGGAACAACGAAGTAATAGTGACTGCTAACGAGTCAACTTTATCAAACGTAACCGACATTAATGTAAAAGGTGATAATACAGTTTATGTAAGGGGATTGGATTACGATAAATATACTCAGTTAGAAGTTGAATTCGATACTGATTCAGGTAATGAACCTACTGATAAAGGTGTAATTTGGAGTGTAGATAATCCTCTTGCTGCATATGTTTCTCAAGATGGACGAGTATGGGGAAATAAGTATATTAGTGATGGAGATGTTGATTTCACTGTAAGAGCAACTAGTGTTGATAACCTTTCAATTTATAAAGATTATAATATGAGATTAACTCATATTACACCTACTAATATTTTACTAGAACCTAAAATGGTTCTCGATAATGGCTATTATATTGCAAATAACAGTAAGTCAGTTTATGTGGGTATTAATTACGATGCTCCATACATAACAAAATTCAATTATCAAGTAGTTGTCAGCGACTCTTCGGTTATCAAAGCTGAAATGGTTGGAGCTGGTCTTATTGTTGTTGGTTTAAAAGAAGGAAATGCAACTTTATATGTTGTCTCAAATGATGATCCTAATCTAAAGTCCAATGAAATCAAAATTGAAGTTAGAACAAGAGGATATATTAATGACGATAATATAGAAACCTTCACTTACATTGTTAGAAAGTACATTAGTGGCCATGCATTCTTATTCATGATTGCTGCTATATTTACATCCTTATATGTTTATTTTGCACATATGAATAAATCAAATAAGGTAATTCTTCTTTCTATAGCAAGTGTATTAGGCGTTGGATTAATCTTTGGCGTTATTAGTGAATGTATACAATTAATAGTGCCTGGTAGAGTAGGCGCTTTTGAAGATGTACTCATTGATATGAGTGGTACATTTTTGGGTGTATTATTTATATTTGCTATTGCGGGTATTCGAATTTTAATTCAAAACAAAAAGAAGAAAAAAGTAGAGATAAACTCTTAAATATCTTGCCTAATTGAATATATGTTTTTGATAAATGTGCAAATAATTTGCTTTTTATTGTGCTTTCTATATTAATTTTATTTAAAATAAACTATAATAAATTTATCTAAATTGCATAGAGGTACAGCATATGTTAGAAGTACGTGATTTGAAGAAGTACTACAAAACCAAAGGCGGAGTTGAAGTACATGCTCTAGACGGAGTGTCTATCCAATTCCCTGAAACAGGAATGGTGTTTTTACTTGGTAAATCAGGATCAGGTAAATCTACTTTACTAAATGTTTCTGGTGGTCTTGATAGACCTGATTCAGGTGAAATCATTGTTAAAGGAAAGTCATCTAAGGATTTTACTCAATCAGATTTCGATTCATATAGAAACACATTTGTTGGATTCGTTTTCCAAGAATATAACATCTTGAATGAATTTAATATTGAAACTAATATTGCTCTTGCCCTTGAACTTCAAGGTAAGAAAAACGATAAGAAAGAAGTAGAAGATTTACTAAAGAAAGTTGATCTTGAAGGAATGGGTAAGAGAAAGCCAAATACTCTTTCAGGTGGTCAAAAACAAAGAATTGCTATTGCAAGAGCTCTTATTAAGAATCCTGAAATCATTATGGCAGATGAACCAACTGGTGCTCTTGATTCAAATACAGGTAAACAAGTATTAGATACACTTAAGAAATTATCTGAAACTAAATTAGTTATTATTGTTTCTCACGATAGAGACTTCGCAGAAGAATATGCTGACCGTATTATTGAACTTAAAGATGGGAAGATATTAAGTGACCATACAAAGAGCTTTGCTCAAGCAGAACTATTATCTAGCAATATTAAAAAAGTTGGAGATGGCACAATTCAAATTAAAGATGGTGCTAGTTTAACAGAGGAAGATTTTAAAGAAGTTCTTAAATCTATTAAGGGAAGAGGTGAAATAATCATCTCTAATAACGAAAATAACGTCACAACTTTTAAAAAGATTGCAAAGATAAGTGATGATGGTGCTCAACAGTGTTTTAAAGATACTGATTTAAAGAAAATTGATATCAAATCATATGATGGAAAAGAAACTAAATTCATTAAATCTAAACTCCCTGCCAGACATGCTTTAAAAATGGGAGCGTCAAACTTAAAGATAAAACCGGGAAGATTAATTTTCACAATGTTTTTATGTATTGTTGCTTTTACAATGTTTGGGGTTTTATCTACATTGATGTTATATAATCCTGGCTTTTCACAAGCCAAAGGCTTGCAAGAAGAAGTATATGAATCTTTGGTGTTAAAGAAAATGTATAACGTTCATACCACTGAATATAGAACAGATAAAAACGGCAAAGAAGAAGTTAGAGATGAAAGAATAGATGATAGAGATACAAATATTTCTAAAGAAGATATTGCAAAATTAAACAACGAATCATTAGGATTAGATTTTGCTGGCATTTATGACAAGCAATTTGATTTAACCCAATTTTTGAATATTCAATCAGATTATGATTTTTATAAAAATAGTTGTCTAAGAGGATTAAGCGATTGCGGAGAAGACTATCTTTTAAGACAAAATGGCTTCAGCAACATTGCTGGGCATTATCCAATAGATGATAATGAAATGGCAATTAGTGAATATACTTACGAAATATTCAAAGAGTGTAATTACCGCGATTATGACACTGGAGTTACAGTTGAAATAAATAATCCGAATGATTTGATTAACAAAAAAGTAAGAGCGTATTTAAATAATCAAATGACTGGAGCTAGTAAGACTTTTGAATTTAAGATTTCTGGAATCTACAAATTAGATAACGCTTTAAATAATGCAAAATTTGATATTTTAAAAGAAAAAGATCGCACAAGCGTTTCTGATAATGAATATAACGAAGTTTTAAACAGTTTTAATGATGTATATCGTTCAAGCTATTCTTCATTAGGTTATATTTCAAAATCATTCTTTGATCATAACAAAACATATTTAATGCCTACAAATAGCTATAACAGAATGTCAATAAGCAATGAAACGTTCTATGGTTTAAGATTGTTAGATCCATATAGTTATCAATCATTTAACAATGCGGATGATAAATCTAGTTATTATCCTGTGTATGATTCCGATTGTATGTCTGCTTTAACTGTTTCTTCAGTAAATTCTTATAAAGATTATTTTAAATTCTATGATGTCAATGGAAATGCTTTGGCATCTGTTCCTTTCTTAACATTGAATGAAGCTTACATTAATGTAAGAGCTAGTTCGTTTAGAAACGCAATATCAGAAATGGCTAATTGTTCAACGGGACAGATGAACGGGCGATATGATAGAAATGGTGAATTATCTTGGTATGAGCCATACTATGGTTCTTATACATTTGAAGAAATTTTTATAAATTATTCGACAAAAGAAATCAAATTTAAGGAAGAAGATGGTTTTGAAAGAATTGATGGTAACGGAATTATCATTGATGATGATATGAATCCAATAGCGTTTGCAGATTTTGGCTATGCAAATAGTGATTATAGTGATGCAAAACTTGAACCTGAAACAGGCTATGATAATCAAACTCTTTGTTGGTTTAACATGGATAAAGAGTTTATTGGAACATATAACGGCTCTTTTAAAACCATTAATTTGACAGATCTTTATTACGATCCAACTACAGATACGCCTTATTTAGAAGACCAAGTAAAATCTATTTATGAATTAGATGGAAAAACAAGGTATGTTTTAAAAAGCGATAACAGTGTTGAATTAAATAAAATCTCAACTTATTGCTTTGACAATAATGGAAAAGTTCAGACTATTAAGAAAGACAATACTTATTTGTGTAAAGGATTGTTTGTTAATCCAACTACTGGAGCACTAAGCTTCAAAAAACAAGCAGGTTCAGTATTAACTGATAAGTACTATAAAGATACTAAAGGGAATATAATTATCGGAGAATTAGTTACAAGTGCTTATTCTCGTGTTGATGAAAACAATAATGAGATATATTCTTTCCATTATGACTTCAGTGAAATAGGATTCGTTAACATGAATTACGATGAGGCGGGCAAATCAATTTATTATGTTGAAAGCCTTCCTAATGCAGAAGTCGCTTTGCATGGTTTAATTAAGTTAATAACAGCAGCTAAAGATGGTTACGTACTTGACAATATAAAACCTTCCTATCCAAATTTGGATATTGAAGAAATTGCATCTGAGCCATTAACAACAACAGAAATTAAAGCTGTGATAGGCGCATTAGAAAGCTATTACGTTAAAAATTCTTTTGATGGGTCTATAAAATATAGTTCTCCTTATGGCATTACATCTAAAAATGGATCTTCACAAGGTTTAAATATTGCTGGGTTCTACATTGTTGATGATATGCTCAATTCGTATGATGAGATTATGATTGCTGACGAATGGAAGGATAAAGCCTTACCAAATCCATATAATGGAGACTATAGTTGGAGATATGTCGAAAAAACAAATTATGTTATCGATAGTAACGCTCAATATAGTTACTTAATTTCCTTAAGCGATAAAACTTCAGAACAATTAAAGTATATGCTTCAAGAATTTCCTGATGAATCTTTCTATAAATTAGACAATAAGGTCTCAGAAACTATTGATTTTGTTACAGGATTTTTAGGAGAACTAAAATTGGTTTTCCTTATCATTGGATCTTCAATGGCTGTATTTAGCGCTTTAATGCTTCTTAATTTGATATCTACATCCATATCTTCAAAACAAAAGGAAATCGGTATTCTTAGAGCAGTTGGTGCTAGGGGAAGCGATGTATTTAAAATCTTCTTCTCTGAATCTGGTATTATTGCACTTATTTGTTTCGCCATTTCGTCAGTGCTAAGTGGCGTTACTTGTGTAATTTTAAACAATAAACTTGCAGAAAATGAAAACGCATTTAGATTACAGCTTTTTGAATTCGGAGTAATAAACGTTGCTATAGTTTTAGGAGTGGCGATTGTTGTTTCTATTATTGGAACGTTATTGCCTGTTATTAAAGCTTCTAGAAGACCACCTGTAGAATCTATCAGGGCTTTATAATTTTTAAAAGAGTGATTTTAGTCCAAATAACCTGAAATAAAAATCTTCAATCTATTGTTATGTACTTTTGGCTCTATTTTTTTCTTCTTTTTAGAGCACGTACAAAAAGCAAAATTGTTTCTAATTAGGAAGACTTTTAGTTAAAAAAATGATGTAAACGGTTAATCGTTTTTATATAATTATTTTAGCTTTTGGGGAGGGTTTTATATGATACTAAAGAAAGCATTTGTTTCAATTGCTGTTTTGATGGTTGTTTTTGGATTTGAAAATAACCAACATACTAGTGCGTGCTCTGCACAAGAACAGTTTGAAAATGATTATTATTCTGTGGTTTCTTACGATGATGTTTTTGAAAAATATTATTCTGTTGCTGCAGAGGAAACGAAAAATAATAATAGCAAAATTGAATCTTTTGAAAATTTTAAAAATGGATATTATGAGTCAAATTCGAGAAATTTGGTAGAGTACACCAATTCGGTTATTCAAAAATCAAGCGCCATTTCAGATGAAGCTTATGGCGGTGATGGTGTTAATAAACTAATGGAGGCCGATTACATTTTAAAAGGATTATATTTTCGATCTGAAAGACACTATGAATTCGACCATTGCAATTCTATTCCTGAAATAGCTTTCCATAGAGATTTGCATTATAATTTTGACTATTCTTTTATCAAGGAAGGCGACATTGTCGTTGAAACAAACACTATTTTGGGAAATATAGGACATGTTGGATATGTTTTAGATGTAGATAGAAAGTGTGATGCTAAAATTTTTGGAAATCCGATTTCGCCTAATTCCTTTATTAGAACTGTTGATGCTGTTGGTAGAGGCGTAATGTATGGCTTCCTAGATGATGGTAGAATGGTCGATTACGGATGCGTTATTTTAAGACCAAAATCAAGCGGAAACTACAACGTAAGTAATGATTACGTTAATAAAATTAAAAACGTTGTGTCCCCTTTTATTAAACGACAAGTTGGGAAACCATATACTTTTGATTTTTTGCGTAGTCCACATTTGAGCAATAATTCCGAAGATTGGTTTTGTTCGGAATTGGTTAATGCTGCGTTTAAATATGCGGGTATAAGTATTTTGGACAATCTAGTTAATGCTTTGCCTTCGGATTTTTTGAAAAGTAGTTTGCTAATGCCAGTTCAAAATAATGTCTATGCTAAGCTCGATTATCTCAGTAAAATTAGCAATGGAAATAAAAAATTTGTTGCGAACATAGAAATTACAAATCCGAATAAATATCCTGTCAATTTAACATATACAACCGTTTCAACGAACCGCCTTGCTGCATCGCAATGGTGTGGTAGTTCTCTTAGCTTTTCCGGCATTTCTATTGGTCCGTTTTCGACCAGGCGTGTATGTGTTGAAACAAATAAAGATGAGTATATAAGTTTTCGCTATAATTGGCTTGAAAATGGAAAAAGTACTACCTACATTACGTATTGCACCAATTTTAAAACAAAAGATGACTTGGCTTCAGATTTTCTTCTTACCATGACTGTTCAAATTAACCAAATAAAAGATGGTGTAACCTGCTCAGTTGCAAGTTATGAAGATAATAGTGTGACAATTAGATTTTTTAATTTGACTGGCATAGAAAAAGTTATTTGTATTCCTGATAGTTTAAGTAATAGCATTGACATTAATGGGTGCCCTAATTTTATAAATGTGCAGCGCATTGCACCAAGTAGTTACATAGATAAAGCATATTATTATGAAAGATTTTCTGGACTAGCCGCATTTCTTTTAAAGGGATTAAAGGTAGAAAAAGAATGGATAAGTTATTTTTATATATATAACAATCAAAAATATTTTAACCATGGTCAAATTTTATCAAAAGAAAATATTGCTTCTTTTAGTGGAAGATGTGATGCCACATATAACACTGCAGTTTCGGTTGCTAGTGTTGCCGCTAACAGGTATTACGAAAAGAGAATTTCTTTGTTGCCAGGACAGAAAGCAAATGTAGAAATTACGTTTGAGAAATCTGGAAAAAAGGTCATACAATCCTTTGGAAATAAAGATACATATTTTGAATTATATGATTGGAATGGAAATCTAGTGGCATCAAACGACGATGGTGGATATTCTTATAATGCCTTTATAGTTTCAGACTTATTTCCTAACGTAAAATACTCATTAATCGTTAATTTTTATAACGAAAGTGAATATGGATATACAAAAATATCAATAACACAAATTAATCAGCGTTATGGAATTGGCTCTGAACAAACATATCAGAGTTTCTTTAATAAAATAGAAGTTTCTTCTTCTGGACACGAGAGTCATTTTAGACATATAAAGGATAGTGTAAATCCATTTGTAGTGAGAATTAATAATAAAGGAAGATACAAAATTAATACTGGTTATGACGGAGCATATGTTGATACATATTTGTATTTTGTCAATCCATGTACCGACGAACTTTCACTTAAGAACGATGATGGAGGAGATAACAATCAAGCTCTTTTGTATACTGATTTGATATGCGACCTTTATTACGTTATTCCTTGTCTATATTACACATCGGCTACTTACGAGGATTATATTTTTGTAAGCTTTGAAATGGTTTAGTTTTTGATATTTCTTTAAAACAACAAATTTTGACATATATTTTGTGTTTCTACACAGGAATATAACTGCATATTTCAAATTATAACAATAATTTTTTGACTTTTTTATAGTTGTTTCTTATTATAAGAAGTGATTAAGAGTAATAAGGAGAAATTATTATGGAGAAAAAGCATAATATTTTGATGTTAACAGGCTTTGGCGGTTATTTTCTAATTTTGTTTTTAGAACGTGTTTATTCCATTGTCTCTAGTTTGACTAAATATGGATTCGCTAAGGTTTACCTTAAAGGCGCTTTTAATATCTATAGTTTCGGTCTAACAACTTTTTGCTTATTCTTGGCTTTAGTTATTTTCCTAAGAATTATTGGAAAGATTCTTGCAAATGGTATTGGCGCTAATAGTAAACTAATGATTATTGATGCTGGTGTTCTTCTTGTTGCTGGTATGCTTGATACTCCTGAGTCACAAATTATCATTCAATTCATTGCATATATTTTCTTGTTTGTTGCATGCTTCACCAAATTCATTGAAATCATGCATAAAAAAGAAGCTGTGGGTTCTACAATTGCTTCGTTTATTTACTTTATTGCGTTCGGAATGGCAATTCCACTAGTTCACAATGTAACAAATGTCGATTCATATGGTAGAAAAATTTATTTAGTCTTTGAAGCTTTGACAAGTGGCGGATTAGTTGTTACTTTCACAATCATGATGCTATTCCTCTTTAGCGAAGAAAGATATAAACACGTCAACAATGTAGTATTCCTTGGCTTATTGCTTGCTGGAAATGCACTTGTATTTATTCAAGGAATGGTATTGGGGGTTCCAAACTTCTTCCCTGTAATTGCTGCTGGTGTTGCAGTTGTTGCGTACATCGTAACAGTCTTACTACTATTTAGAGATAAGAGAGCAAGAATTCTATAAAATAGTTTACGATTTATTTTTAAATAAATTTAAGGAGTTGTTGTTATGTATTGTAAGTTTTGTGGTGCAGAAATCGATGATGATTGTGTTGTTTGCCCTCACTGTGGGAAACAAGTTGCACCTTTAAAAAATGAAGAAAGTACTATTGAATCCATTTTCGGTGAAAATGTTAACGGAAAGAATAAAATTATTGCTGCATTACTAGCACTTTTTCTTGGCGAATTTGGAATTCAGCATTTCTATTTAGGAAATAAAAATCTTGGCATTATTTCTGCAATATTCTTCTGGACAGGAATTCCTTGGATTATCGGCATCGTTCAAGGAATTATGATGCTACTTGAAAGTGATGAAGAATTTGCGAAAAGAATAAAAACTGATAACAAATATTAATATGAAAAGAATCCTTAGGGTTCTTTTTTTTCTTTTATTTTTTCTATACATTTTTGCGTTAAATAAATATAATTTATGTAATTTAAGCAAGAGGAAAACATGGAATACATCGCACTTATCCCTTCTTATCAACCAGATGACTTACTTGTTAAGACTGTTTTAAGATGTATGCAATCTTTTCATATTGTCGTTGTTAACGATGGAAGTGGACCTGAATATGATTCTGTTTTTAACATGATTCCGAAA
The DNA here is from genome assembly GCA_024695405.1 of Bacilli bacterium. Taxonomy (GTDB): domain Bacteria; phylum Bacillota_I; class Bacilli_A; order RFN20; family CAG-826; genus RGIG9670. The sequence goes on along the minus strand of JAILIF010000030.1, from coordinate 23,252 downwards.
GCATGCACAGTTTTAAGACATAATACAAATAGAGGTAAAGGCGCTGCTTTAAAAACAGGTCTTAAATATATACAAGAAGCTTTTAAGGATAAAGAATACGCTGTTGTAACTATTGATGGCGATGGTCAACATACATATGAAGACGCTTTAAAAGTTATACAAAAAGCAGAAAAACAGCCAGATTGTTTAATTCTTGGAAGTAGAAACTTTAAACAAACCGATCAAAAGAAATCTGTATTTGGTAATTTTGTTGCTAGAACTCTTATGCGATTATCTACTGGTAATAACATCTATGATACTCAAACTGGTTTAAGAGCTTTTACATATAAAAACATTGAAAATTTATTAGAAATCGAAGGAAACCGTTATGAATACGAAACAAATATGATTCTTTATTTGTCTCGTGAAAGAATTCCTATTATTGAAGTTCCTATTGCAACGATTTATTTAGACAATAATTCTAGAAGTCATTACAATCCTTTAAGAGATTCTTTAAGAATCTTTAAACAATTTATGAAGTTTGCTATGTCTTCTATAATTGGCTTTTTAGTTGATTTCGGCTTATTTGCGCTTTTGTGTGCTATCTTCCCTGACGATATGGCGCTAAAAACAATTGTGGCTAACATAATTGCTAGAATTGTTGCCTCAGTTGTTAACTTTACAATTAACATGTTCTTTGTGTTTAAACTTAAGCGAGGTAAGACACTGAAATATGCGATTAAGTATTTTATACTTGCAGGTGTAAACATGGGGTTAAATACCGCATTTGTTGCGTTATTGGTTGATGTAGCTGGATGGAACAACATGGTTGCTAAGCTATTAGTTGAAGCTATATTGTTTGTTGCCTCTTATATCGTTCAAAAGATTATTGTTATAAGAGCAAAAAGAAAAGTTGAATGAAAAAGTTTGTTTTCCCTTTGGTGTTTGGTATAGGCCTATCGTGTTATGCAGTTTATTCTGTTTTAGACACCTTAATAATACCTGACTCAAACCAAATTATTGTTGAAGATAAATATGGTGATAAGCTTCCTGAAAATGAAAACGATGAAATTATAACGGAAAACAACGAATATTTACGTTATTACAAGTCTAGTGCTCTTGAAATAAAGATTTATAAAGAAATTGTTAAAACCAAAGATAAAAAGAATAAACTAGTTGATACTATAGTATTTTGTGCTGATGTTCGAATTATCGATGTAGAACACTTATTAGGAAGGTTTGCTTCTAATAAAGAAGGTAAGATTACTTTTGGCCGTAACATTTATAATAAAACATCTAAAATTGCAAGCGATGGTAATGCAGTATTTGCAATAAGCGGTGATAATTATGCAGGACGCGAATACGGTTATGTTGTAAGAAATGGAGAGGCTTTTAGGGACAGTTCAAGAAGCAAGAATCTTGGTGATGAGGATTTAGTGATTTGGAATGATGGATCCTTTGAAATAATAGAAGAAACTAAAACTCCATTAAATAGCATAATGTCTAGTCCGAAAAAGCCATGGCAGGTATTTTCGTTTGGTCCAGCATTAGTTAATGACTATAAGATTGTTGTAGAAAATAATTCTGAAGTTAGTACTGGAATTGCACAAAATTATGGAAATCAAAGAAGCGTTATAGGAATAATTGAACCTTTGCATTACTTTATAACTATAAGCGAGGGCAGGCTTCCTGATTCATACGGCCAGAGTTTATATGAGGCTGCTGAATTTATTCATAGTAAAGGCGTTAAAGTAGCTTATAACCTTGATGGTGGTGGATCCGCAACAATGTGGTTCAGAGGAGAAGTACTAAATAGACCTAAGGCTGAAAATGGCGAAATAGAAGAAAGGGAAATCGGCGATGCTATTCTCTTTAAATAATAATAGAAAGAATGTAATAAGAAACCTTTTCATCTACTGTGGTGTAGTTGTTTTCTGCATGCTATTTGGATATATATACGAGACTAGGGCTCATGGTGTAATTTCCTGGTTTATGTTGCTTGGATTTTTAGTGCCTCTAACACTAGGATTAATGCCATACTTAATCATAACTTTATCAAAGACAAAAAAAGGCCCAAATTCAATATGTTCAAATCTCTATAATTCTGGTGTTGCTACACTCACTGTTGGATGTTATTTTAAAGGCTTCTTAGAAATATACGGAACGACTAGAGATATTCACATAATTATCTATAGTGTAGTAGGTGGAACGTTGCTTCTATTTGGCCTCTTGTTTTATATTATTTCAATAGTAAAAAGTAACTCCCAACAAGAGTGAAATAAGTAAGTGAAAAAAAGCTACTGAATGATTGAAAATCGGTGGATTTAATTATATTCAAATGTAGGTTAAATCAATAACGATAGTATAAAATTAGTAGTTTTTACTAAAGTAATGTTATGTGGATAACTTTTTTCATTTTCTCCACAGCGTAAAAAAGTGGAAAGTGATTTTTTTGCACAGCCATAATGTGTGTGGAAAACTTTTTATTAAAAAAACAGCTTAAAACTGCTCCTACTTCTAGCGGAAATATTCTCTAATGTTTGGATTATGTTTTATCAAAAGTTTAATGGAAACAATATTGCTTTTACTCTCGGCATTTTCTGGCTTTTCTTACTATGAAATATACAATGAAAAATTCTATTCTTTTTTGATTAAAACATTTGAAGAAATGATGCCGTTTAACTCTTTAAAAAATTAGGCAAAAAAATGAGACAATTTTGTCTATAGAATTATAAGTTATTTTCTTGTCTGAGTTAGGCATTAAAAAAGATAGATTTTGGTAGTGTACAAAATCGATTAATCGTTCATTTTATGGCGATTAATGTACATTTCAAAAATTAACACAAAGAATGAATGAATATATAAAGCAATAAGGCGTAATATTAAATGCTTATTTCTTTTAGGAAAATTTAAAATATAATAATATATTCGATATGAAAAGAATTAGAAAATCTACAATGAATGATTTGCCAGAAATGCTTATTATTTTTGATAACGCTAGGAAATATATGGCCAGTCATGGTAATCCTAATCAATGGCATGACAATTGGCCTAGCAAAGAAATAATTATCTCTGATATAGAATTAGGACAATCTTATATTGTTGAAGATGATGAAAAAGGAATATTAGCGACATTTGCTTATATTATCGGCGTTGATAGAACTTATCTAGAAATTGATGGTGCATGGAAAACAGATAGACCATATGGAACAATTCATAGATTAGCTTCTTCTCAAAGAGAAAAAGATATTTTTTCTTATATTGTTTCAGAAATAACTAAGAATAAACTCAATATACGAATCGATACACATTCCTGTAATAAATCCATGATTAGAACTATTCTAAAGAATGGTTTTCAATATTGTGGTATTATAAGTCCTGTTGAAGGCGGACTTAGAAACGCATACGAATTAGTGGTGGATTAATGAAACAATACAAAGTATATCTATTTGATTTTGATGGCACTTTATTTGATACTCTTGACAGCAGTACATATGTTTTTAAAGAAGCTTTTCTAAAAAAGGGAGTACAACTTAACGAAGATGATGTTCTTCATTACACAAGAGTTCCTATTCCAGAAACATATAGAAAAATTGTCCCTTCTTATAGAGAAGAAGATATTGAACCATTTTTAAATTTGATAACTGAACTAGTTAATTCCAAAGAATCTAACAAACGCATTTCAATATATGAAGATACGTATGACACAATTATTGATTTAAAGATGAGTGTGGCTATATTAGGCATAGTGACGTCTAATAATGAAAAACACGTTAAAGATGTTTTGAAAATGTTTGATATGGATTTTGGATTATTTGATGTGATAGTTGGTAACGAAACCGTTAAAGAAACTAAGCCAGATCCAACACCGATTCTTGTAGCATTAGATAAGATAAAAGAGAAATTTTCCCTTGATGAAGTTGTCTACGTAGGAGACGCTGTTAATGACATTTTAGCAGCCAAAAATGCAGGAATTGATGGAGTGCTTCTAGATAGACATAATGAGTACTCAAACGAAAAGTATACAAGAATAAATTCTATTGAGGAACTATTGAAATAATTCAATGCTTACTTTGTAATAAATACTAAAAAAATACCAAGCGTTATTTCAAATGCTTGGTTTTTTATAATCCTAGAAAGTGACTCAAGAGTATCCAAATTCCTAGTAGAATTAAGATACATCCACCTATAATTCCTGTTATCTCAAATTTACCTTTTAATAGCTTTGTAACTTGTTTTGCAAGAATGATTCCAATTAAGGAAATTGTGAATGTACAAACCATAATGATGGTGACGTGTAACCATATACTAACGTTATTGGATAAACCCGCATGTAAAGCAACTCCGGCACCTAATGCATCAATGCTAGTAGCAATACCAAAATACATGACCTCTTTAAAAGAATATTTCTTTGGTTCTTTCTCTTCTTCACTTTTCTTCATTTCCTTAACTGCTTCGATAATCATTTTGATTCCTAAGAAAATAAGAAGAGAAAACGCAATACACGAAACAATAGTAGAGGCAATTTGCCCAACGGCTGCTCCAGAAGCTTCATCTACAAGAATAGTTATTAACTCAACAATCCAGTACCCAATTAATGGCATTAATGCTTGCATTAAACCGAATACAAAAGCAATAAAAAAACATTTCTTTTTATTCAAATCTACATAAGTCAGTCCACATGATACACTTACAGCAAACGCATCCATGCTAAGAGCTATGCCGAGTAGAATTACTTCAACAATTATCATAGAAAATTAATTTAAACTTCAATATTCTGTATGTCAATATTTTATAAAAATATGCTATTCTATACGCATGGATGAGATTGATTTAATAAAGTATCAAAAATTAGCATTATTAAATAATGAAGATGCCATATTCATGCTTGCCAGTCATTATCAAGATAAAGGTAACTATGTTAGGGCTTTTTCTTATCTAACCAGAATTATCAATACAGATAAGCCTACATACTTAAGAAAAATTGGGTATTTCTTTGAAAAAGGTCTAGGGGTAGACGTAAATAAAGAAAAGGCTTTTGAGTATTACTTAAAATCTGCAAAGTGTGGAGATTACATATCTCAATACAATGTTGCAGTATGTTATATGAACGGTGTCGGAGTAGAAAAAGATGAAAAGAAGGCATTTAATTTTGCATACGAATCCGCTGTTCAAAATTATGATAAGTCATTATTTTTGTTAGCGAATATGTATAGAATTGGCTGTGGCTGTGATAAAGATTTAAATAAATGCATGTCTATTTTACGCAAGTGTAATAGCGATAATGCTGATGTTTTATATTTAAGAAGCTTACTTCTTCTAGATAATAATTTTGAAAAATGTAATCCTAAATTAGCTATTGATTTGCTTAAAAAAGGCTCATTTAACAATAATCCTAAATGTCTTGTTCTTTTAGCAGATCTTTATAGAAGCGGAAAAGTTGTGGATCAAGATAATTCAAAATCTCTATCATTATTGTTAAAAGCCGCAAAGAAAGGCTCTTCAGGTGCGATGAATCGACTTGCTGAGTATTACGAAAAAGGCATTGGCACATTAAAAAACGAAGAAATATCGCAGTTTTGGAAAGCAGAAGCTCTTAAAAAGAGTGTTTAATAATTTGGTGCTTTTATGAAAATACGAAATGTGTTTTTAAACATTTTATTTGGTTTATTTGCGTTTATTTTTGTAATTAGTTTTTCTATTGCTTTACCAATATTTTGTAGATTTATTCATACTCTTTGTATAAAGCCAATGGGAATAGTGGAAAGTCTTAATGAATATACAGGTTTAAATTATACTTTCGATGACGTCGTTGAAGGCTACAATGAAGTTTTGAATTATTGTTGTTTTTACGCTCCTTTTTCAGCGGGTAAGCTCTTATACTCAGAAAGTGATATTCCACATTTTAGGGATTGTAGAACTTTATTCACTATAGATTTTGCGTTTTTACTTATTGGTTTAATCGGAATCATTGTTTTAAAAATAATCGAAAAGAAGAAAAAAAGTTTTATTATTTATCCTAAAACATATTCAGTTGCTGCATGGTGTATTATTGTAGTACCTTTGACAATCGGCATTTTTGCCGCTATTAATTTTGATATAGCTTTTGATTATTTTCATAGAATACTGTTTCCTGGTAAGTTAGATTACTTCATTGATCCTGAAATTAATCACATAATTTTGATTTTACCAGAGAGCTTTTTTATGGTTTGTGCAATAGTAATAGGTGTATCGATTATCGCTTGTTCAATTGCTTTATTCATTTTATCTTCTTTAAAAAGAAAGAAATTAAAAAAGTTAAGAACAAACAAGGACTAATATCGTATATAATAATTTCGTATGGTAAGTAAAGTTAACGGTATTAAAATTTATCCAAAACGTTCATTGGGAAGTATTTTAAGTGGATCTATTTGTGTATTTTTAGGTTTAATGATTTTATTTTGCTTAACTTTATTCCCTATTATAGGAGCTACGATTAATGGCGTGGTAATGCAAGCTAACGCTATTGACTATGCTCATAATGTTCTTGCTAACAGTTTTTTAAAAATTAATTTCTTAGAATCTTTTGCTAAAGGAACCCATTTTTTCGCATCTAGTAAATATAATTCTGACTTGTTTAATTACCTGAGCTCTTTTAAAGAGGCTACCAATATTGGAAACGCAGCGGTGGGTTGGTATACTCAAAATTCTATTTCTGATGTGTTTGATTATATCCTTGCGTTTGGATACATTACTTTATGCATTTTAGCGTTATTTATTTTCGTTGAAGGAATCATTAGATTAGCAACTGGAACATATCCATATATTTCAAGAAGATTAACAGTGGTTGCGTTCTTTGTTTTGACATTATTTGTTATTAGTTCGTTTATCACAAATTTTTGCACAAAATATATTGCTAAAGAGGTTCTTGGCGATGGTGATATATATATTGCTAAGACTTGTCCTTTACAATATATCCTTTGGATCATATTGCTTATTTGTTGGATTGCACAATATTGGATTAATGTTTTATTTATTAAAGGAAAGCTTTATGTTGCAGATGCTGCTTTGATTAGAAAAAACAAAAACAAAGAAGAAAAAATCGAAATAAAAAAATCACGTAAATCAAAGAAAAACGAAACTGTTGTTGAAGAAACTGTAGTGGAGCCTCAACCAATAGAAGAAAACGTAGAAGCCCCCGCTAATGTAAATAATCAAGCAAAAGCTTCAGTTAACGAAAACGCTCAAGATGATATTCCAATAGAAGAAAATAAACAGCAAGAAGTTAAAGAGGAAGAATCCAATCAAAATAACAATGCTGAAAACGAAAAAAAAGAGTGATTAGAAAGCGTTATTGAAATTATTTCAAATTGTTGTTTACAAATTGTAAATATTCAATTATGATAATGGTGCTTTCGAAAGAAAGTACAATACTCTGAACAAGAGTGACCGAAATGGCCACTCTTTGTTTTTAAGGGAGAATTATGGAAGAAAAACAATTATCTGAACTCGTCTCAAACAAATTAGCTAGTATCAATTATGATCTTGTTAGTTTAAACGTATCCAGAAATAATGGCTCTTTGCAAGTAAGTATTGTAGTCGATAGAGTCGCTCCAATTAATATGGAAGACATTGTTGAAGTAACAAATGTACTTAATACATATTTAGATGAAGTAGACCCATTTGATACTGCATATAACCTTGATATTTCTTCTTTGGGTGCTGAAAAGCCATTGAAAGTGGATGAATTAGATAAGTACGTTGATAGTTATGTTAATGTACACGTTAATAATCCAATTGATGGAGAAAATATTTTTGAAGGCACTTTAAAAGAAGTAAATAGTGATTCAATCTTAATAACTAAGAGAATTAAAACAAGAAGCAAAGATGTTGAAGTTGTGAAAACTAACATCTTAAAAATACGCTTAGCAATTAAATTTTAAGGAGTAAATAGTTATGACTATTGACGCAACGCAATTCAATGCTGCTTTAGAAGAAATTGAAGCTGGCAAAGGAATTACAAGAGAGACAGTGCTTGCTGCCCTAGAGGAAGCACTTATCAAAGGCTACCGTAAACAACTCGGTGGTGATGATGCAGATGTTAGAGTTAACATCGATGCAGACAAAGGCATTATCGAAATGTGGCAAGTTAAAATTGTCAGAGATGATGTTCAAGACGATTTCTTAGAAATCGCAACAGAAGACGCAAATGAAGGAAAGAAGAAACCACAATATAAAGATGGCGATGAATACTTCATTGAAGCAAGTATTGATGATTTAAGAAAAGCAACAGCTATGTCAATTAAATCAATCATGCATCAAAAGTTTGCTGAAGCAGAAAAGGGCATTCTTTATGAAGCATTCAAGGATAAAATTGGCACAATTATCACTGGTAAAGTCGAAAAAGTCGATGAAAAAGGTGTTACTGTTAACTTAGTTCGTACTTCAGTCTACTTGCCTCATAGCCAATTGATTGGTGAAGAAAAATTCAATGTTGGTGACCAAATTAAGGTTTACATTAGCGACGTTGCTAGTGGAACTAAAGGTGCTCACATTGTTGTTTCTAGATCCAACGAAGGCTTCCTAAGATGCATTTTGAACGAAGAAGTTCCAGATATTTATAATGGTTCTGTTATCGTTAAAGGTATTGCGCGTGAAGCTGGCGAAAGAAGTAAAATTGCTGTTTATTCTCCTGATCCAAATATCGATCCTGCAGGTGCTTGTATTGGCCCTAATGGTACTAAAATTCAAAAAGTTGTTGGTCATTTAGGGAATGGCCAAGCAAAAGAAAAAATTGACGTTATCGCTTGGAGCGAAAACCCAGGTTTATTCATTATTGAAGCTTTAAAACCTGCACGTGTCGCTGGCGTTATTGTTAATCCAGATGAAAAGAGTGCTACTGCAATCGTCAAAGACGATTCATTCTCACTCGCTATCGGCCGTAAAGGTGCTAACGTTAGATTAGCTGCTAAATTAACTGGATACCACATTGATATCAAGTTAGAAACAGAAGCTATGGAAGCTAACTTATCATATCAAACAATCGAAGAACTTCAAGCTGCTGAACTTGAAGCTAAGAACAAACTCGTTATGGAACTTGCTGCACAAAAAGCTGCTGAAATGGCTGCTGCAACCGCTGCAAGAAATGACATCAAAGTTAATACAACTGTTCTCCCTGGATTACCAGAAGGATATGTCGCTCCACAAGATAGAGTTTATGACGATAGTGTAAATGATGATTTAAATGAAGCTTTAGAAGCTGAAGTTGAAGAAACTGAAGAAGTAGTCGCTCCAGTTGAAGAAGAAGCTCCAGTCGCTGCAAAAGCAGAAGAAAAACCTGTTGAAGAAACTCCAGTTGCTCCTACAACAACTGTTAAGACAACAACTTCATTAGCAGATTTAGAAGCTTCCCTTGAGTCCGAAGATAACAATAAGAAAACTTCTTCAAAGAAGAAATTCAACAAAAAGAAAGAAGAATCTGAAGATAAAGATGACAAGAAAGGTGTTACTGATACATCTTCCGCTGAAAGAATGTCTATTTATACAGAAGAAGAACTCGCAGAACTCGACGCAGAAGAATCTGAAGATGATTACGAAGATGAAGATGATGTCGATTACGATGAATATGATGATTACTACGATGAGGATAACCGCTAATAGATAATCATTTTCAAAAATTGTTAAATAGGAGGTGCCAATATGGGAAAGAATAACAATAAAAACTTTGATAGAGAAACAAACGTCTCTACTAAAGTTAAGGCTGACAAAGTAAGAACTAAAGTTAACGGTGGAGTTTTTACTTATACTGGCGCTATTACTGTTGGGGAATTATCTAAAACTTTAGAAATTCCTGTTGGTGACATCATTAAATTCCTTTTTATGCAAGGAAAGATGATTACTATCAATACAGTTCTAGATGATGAATTAATCGGAACTATTTGTCTTGAATTCGGTTACGATTTCGAGAAAAAAGTTATTGTTGCGGCGGAAAACTTCGAAGATGTCGAAATCAAAGACGATCCTTCTAAGTTAAAACCTCGCCCACCAGTTGTTACAGTCATGGGACACGTTGACCATGGTAAAACAACTTTAATTGACGCAATTAGAAATTCCAACTTAGTTGATTCCGAGGCTGGTGGAATTTCACAAGAAATTGGTGCTTATCAAAAAGAAGTAAATGGACAAAAAGTAACATTTATCGATACTCCAGGCCACGAAGCTTTCACTGCAATGAGAGCTAGAGGCGCTAGTGTTACTGATATTGTTGTCTTAGTTGTCGCTGCAGATGACGGTGTTATGCCTCAAACAATTGAAGCTATTGACCACGCAAAAGCTGCAGGAGTACCAATTATTGTTGCAATTAATAAAGTAGATAAAGCAGGTGCAGATCCTTCGAGAGTCAAAAACGAATTAATGGCTCATGAATTAGTCGCTGAAGAATATGGTGGAGATGTTATCTGCGTTGAAATTTCTGCAAAGCAGAAAAAAGGTATCGATGCATTGCTTGAAAGCATCGTCTTAGTTGCAGAAATGAAAGAACTTAAAGCAAATCCAGACAGATTTGCAATGGGTACTGTCTTAGAGGCAGTCCTTGATAAAAATGAAGGGCCTAAAGCAACTTTATTAGTTCAAAATGGTTCTTTAAGAGAAGGTGACTACTTAGTTGTAGGTACTTCGTATGGTAAAGCACGTAGAATGACTAACGAATATAAAGCAGTGGTTAGTGTTGCTACTCCAAGTACACCAGTTAGCGTTATTGGTTTAAGTGAAACACCATTGGCAGGTGATCGTTTCATGGCTTTCCCAACTGAAGCTGAAGCTAAAGAAATCGCGATGAAGCGTAAACTTGCAAAAGATGAAGCTGAAAAGGCAAAATCTGGTGGTGCTAAGTTAGAAGACTTACTTGCAAATACTGGAGAAGTTATCAACTTTAACATTATTGTTAAAGCGGACTCTACTGGTTCTGCAGAAGCTGTTAAAGCATCTTTAGAAAAGCTTTCTACAGATAAGATTAAAATTAATATTGTTCGTGCAACTTCAGGCGCTATCACTGAATCAGATGTTTTATTAGCTAATGCTAGTAACGCAATCATCTATGGATTCAATGTACGTCCAGATGCAAGAACACGTGCTAAAGCTGAAGAAGAAAAAGTTGAAATCAGATTGCACAAAATCATTTATGCTTTGATTGAAGAAATTCAAGCAGCAATGAAAGGTATGACTCCAGCAGAATTAACAGAATCTATTCTTGGTCAAGCTGAAGTTAGACAATTATTCAAAGTATCTAAAATTGGAACAATCGCAGGATGTATGATTACTGATGGAGTTGTTAAAAACAACTCATTATGTAGAATCATGAGAGATGGCGTTGTTATTTATGAAGGTAAATTAGCTTCATTACAAAGAGGTAAAGATCAAGCTAAAGAAGTCAAAGCAGGTTTCGAATGTGGTATGACAATCGAAAACTTCAATGATGAAAAGGTCAACGATATTATCGAATTCTACGAAATGGTAAATAAGGACGAATAATGGCAAACAAACAAGAAAGAATAGCAGGCATTATCAGAAAAGGTGTTGCTGAAATTATTCAAATCGAATTAAAGAATCCTCATTTAGGATTTGTAACAATTCCAGAAGTTAAAGTAAGCGCAGATATTTCTTATGCAACTGTTTATGTAAGTTTTATTATCGAAGACCAAGAATTAGAAGGAATGAAAGTATTGGAAAAATCTAAAGGATTTATCCGTAGTAAATTAGCCTCAAGATTAGATACAAGAAGATGCCCTGAATTAAGATTTGTTCTTGACGAAGGGTATAAAAAAGAAGCCCGTATTACTGAGCTTCTTGAAAACTCTAAAAAGTAAATTATAGTGAATTGGCTTCATCGTATGATAAGCCAATTTGCTTCTTAATCTCTTCAATGATCTTCATGACATTGAGAGTAGAACTAAAAGGAACGTAACTCGATTCCTTTTTTTCTTGCTTGATTTCTTCTTCAACAAGATTAAATTCGTTTTCATATAATCCAAAAGGATAAGAGTCGTGGTATTTAATGTTTTCTTTTCCTTTGAGGAAAGCTTTTCTAGAGCAGTGCATTGGAGCAGGAACTTTTATTTTTCCGTTTTCTCCAATAATAGTTGTGGAACAGCTTCCAAGTCTATTTATGCTTGAACGTAATTCACAAATTAGTCCTGAATTATATGTAAGGGTGATTTTACAGTCTAAATCTACTCCATTTTTCATTTTAGCGGACGCTTTTATATCATCAGGATAACCAAATAAATTATATGCATACGCAATAGGATATATTCCTAAATCTAATAAAGAACCTCCACCATATAATTTATTAAATATTCTTTCCTTCTTTCTAAAGAAAGTGGGTACACAGAAATTTGATCTCATTGTTAATGGTTTTCCGATTTTGTTAGCTGAAAACCATTCTTTAACAGTTAAAGCAACAGGTGAAAACCAAGTCCACATAGCTTCACAAATGTATGTGTTATTCTTTTTTGCTATTTCTAGTAGCTTTAAAGTGTTCTCATAAGAAAGCGTGAATGCTTTTTCAAGAAGAACAGGAATTCCTCTCTCGAGAGCCATTTTTGCATATTTAAAATGAGATGAGTGTGGAGTGCCTATATAAATCGCATCAAGTGTTTTATCATTTAGAAGCTCATTGATTGTTTTATAAGTTTTCGCGCTTATACTTTTCGCGAATGCATTTGCGTGCTCGTACGTGCGAGACCAAACACAAGAAATCTTGTGTTTTTTGTTTTTAAGAAGTTGTTTACTTACATTTTTACAAATTGTTCCGCTTCCAATAAAACCCCAATTAAACATGATTAATATTTTTTCTCCATGTAATAATGTTCAATTCCAGCTTCCATGAATTTATCTCCAATTACAACACACCCACAAGATTCATAGAATTCTTTTAAATATGCTTGTCCATCAAAACAAATTGTACATGGATTAAATTGAGCACCTAAATAATTTAAGAAGTAATCAAATACTTTCTTTCCATAGTGTTTATTTCGGTATTCTTTTAAAATGCAGAATCTTTCGACTTTGTATTTATTATCTTCTAATTTTCTATATCTAATATGACCAATAGGAACTTCGCCAAGTGTTATTAAATAGTTATGTGCGTCTTTTTCTTCGTCAAGAATGATTTCTAATTCATAAGGGACTTTTTGTTCGATACAAAACACTTTATTTCTAATATCGTATGCAGCAAAAGCATCAATTTTATCGACGATAGGCTTTAAAGAAAGACCTTCTTGATCTACTTGCATATAGATTTTGTTATTCCATAAATCTTCATGTTCATAATTACTTAGCATTGATAAAAATGATTCTTTGGCTTTAGGGAATTCTTTGTATAAACCATCTAAAATATTTTTTATAGTTTCTCTAGTGGTGGTTTTATCTGCGGGACAATGAGAACCTACTATAGGGAGATTCTCTTCCTTAATTAATTTTTTAATATCTGATTCTCTTACATGAATTAAAGGTCTGATAAATTCTATATCTGCTTTTTCTAAATGCATTTTAGGAGAAAAAGTAGCGACTCTACCTCCATAAATCTCGTTCATAAATAATGTTTCAATAGCGTCTTCTGCATGATGAGCAAAAGCAACTTTATTAAATCCAATCTCCTTAGCAATCTTATTGATTGCTGCTTTCTTCATTCTTGAACAAATAGAGCAAGGAAGATGTTTTGAATTTTGATTTTCTTTTTGAATTGTAAGAATTTTATATACATCAGTATTATCAGAGACAATTAAATCTAGATTTAAAGATCTACAAAATTCAATAAGTGGTTGTGGATTAAATCCAGGAAATCCAAGGTTTAAAACGACTGGTTGGATAGTAAAATCTGTGTGTGAAAACCTTCTATAAAGTGATAAGCAGTAGGTTAAAGCAATACTATCTTTTCCGCCGGACAATCCAATGACGATTTTATCACCGTGCTGAATAAGATTATATGTTTGATCAGCTTTTCTAATGCACGCAAGTAATGTTCTTATTGCTTTCATATACGGCAATAATTATATAATTATGTGTATCAATTTAAAATATGAAAAATGGATTTTTATTATTAAATAAGAGTAGAGATTGGACATCATTTGATGTTTGTAAAAAACTTTCGCATAAATTTTCTTTAGAAAAAATAGGTCATAACGGTACGTTAGATCCATTTGCTACTGGCTTATTATTAATTGCGTTTGGTGATGCGACTAAACTTCTTTCTTTTATGGAAAATGATAAGAAAACATATGTAGCTAAACTTGCTTTAGGAAAGAAAACTTCTACAGGTGATTTTACTGGAGAAATAGTTGAAGAAAAGCAAATTTCTCAAATAGACAAAGATACTACTAAAAAAGTACTATCTAGTTTATTAGGAAATCAGAAACAAATTCCACCTATGACAAGTGCAATTCATGTCGATGGAAGAAAACTTTACGAACTTGCTCATGAAGGAAAAACAGTAGAAAGAAAAGCTCGTGACATTTTTATACACGAATTAGACCTATTGGATTTAGCTGACAATATGATTACTTTCAAAGCCACTGTATCTAAAGGAACATATATTAGAACATTGGGTGAAACAATTGCGGAAAAATTAAATAATGTAGGTTATCTACTAGAGTTAGAAAGAGTGCAGATAGGGGACTTCAAATTAGAGGACGCTAAAAGTATTGATTCTATTAATGAAGATGATGCACTTGATATGTTTGAAGTCATAAAAACTTATATGCCTGTTTATAAAATAAACGATGAAGAAACTCTTAAAAAAGTTAAGCATGGTGGTAAATTATCATTGAAATTATTCCCTGACTTGTGCACACAATATTGTGTGGTAGATTCTAAGAATAATGTTCAAGCGATTTACCAAGTAAAGGAACACGAATATTATTTTTGTGCTAGGAATTTAAACAATAATGGATGTATTTGAATTTGATTATCGTAGTTTTCCATCTTTAGATGGCGATATAGTTTTATGCCTTGGTTTTTTTGATGGTGTTCATTTAGGACACCAAAAAATTATTAATGAAGCCAAGAAACTTGGAAAGAAAGTAGCAGTTCTTTCATTTAGCAATTCTGCTTACAATTTTTTGAATGGCTCTACTGAGTTATTGACACCTACATACGTTAAAATCCAATTATTACAGCAATTAAACGTTGATTATTATCTTGAAATCGAAATGTCTGAAGCTTTAATTAAAGCTAGTGCCGAAGATTTCCTTAATCAAATAAAGACTTTAAAACCATCAGTTTGTGTTTGTGGTGCTGATTATACATTCGGTTATAACAAACAAGGTGATGTTGATTTGCTTAGTAAATATTTCATAACAAAAGTAATTCCGTACGAAATGTTTGATGATGAAAAGATAAGTTCTAGATGGATTTTTGACGCACTTAGTAAAGGCAAAATTACATTAGCTAATCGTTTATTAGGAAGACACTATACTGTAAGAGGTAGAGTGGTAAAAGGACTTCAAAATGGTGCTCGTTTAGGATACCCAACCGCAAACCTTGCTTTATATGATTCTTATTTCATGCCTAGAGAAGGTGTATATTTTGGAATAGCAAAGCTATACGAAGAAGAATATAACGCAATTGCATCTTTTGGTACGCATCCAACAATTGATGAATTAGAAGCACCAATTTTGGAAATTTTCTTATTAGATTTTAACGAAGATATCTATGGTGAAAGAATGGAATTTGAATTCCTTGATTTTGTAAGAGAGAATTATAAATTTGAAAACAATTTCGAGTTAAGTAATCAACTATATGTGGATAAATTAGCTGCAAAAGACTTCTTTAGTAAGAAAGTTGATTAAATGATTGATTTTACTCAAGATTAAATATATATTATTTATCGCAGCTTAGACAAAGTTTAACGATTCCCAAACGTTTAACATTGTTTATAGCCAAGTAGATTCTTAGGAGGGATATTTCAATGGCAGTTTCCAAAGAAAGAAAAGCAGAGTTAGTTAAAAAGTTTGGTAAGAACGAAAAAGACACTGGTTCTGTTCAAGTTCAAGTTGCAATCTTAACTGATCAAATCAATGCATTAACAGCTCACCTAAAGAAAAATCATAAAGACGCAAATTCAAAACGTTCACTTATGATTTTAGTTGGTCAAAGAAGAAGCTTATTGGCTTATCTTGTCAACAAAGACAGAGATGCTTATTCTAAACTTATCGCTGATTTAGGCTTAAGAAAATAAGTTATCAAGATGTATGAACTAGCCGCTCGTTTGAGTGGCTTTTTCTTTTCTATAAAAGTGTGTTTACAAACTTTTATATATTTCATATAATGGTGGAGTTGAAAAATTAAAAAGAGGAAAAGAAAATGAAAAAAGTATTCGAATTAGAGTTCGAAGGAAAGAAGTTTGTAGTTGAAACTGGCGAGATTGCTAAACAAGCTGACGGCGCTGTATTAGTAAGACTCAATGAAACAGTTGTTCTTTCCACAGTTTGCTGTTCCGATGAACCAAAAGAGGGAGATTTCTTCCCATTAACTGTTGGTTATGAAGAAAAGCAATATGCAGTAGGTAAAATCCCTGGTTCCTTCTTGAGAAGAGAAGGCAGAGCAGGCGAACATGCTACTTTAACTGCAAGATTAATTGACCGTCCAATTAGACCAATGTTCTCTGAAGGATTCAGAAACGAAGTTCAAATCGTCAACACAGTTATGTCTGTTGACCAAGATTGCACTCCTGAAATGACTGCAATGTTAGGTTCTTCCTTAGCATTAGGCATTTCTGATATTCCATTTGATGGTCCAATTGCTGGTGTTCAAGTTGGTAGAGTTAACGGTAAATTCATCATTAACCCAACTGTCGCTGAAAAAGAAGCAAGTGATTTAAATTTAACTGTTGCAGGTACTAAAGATGCTATCAACATGGTTGAAGCAGGTGCTGATCAATTAGATGAAGATACAATGTTGGATGCTTTAATGTTTGGTCATGAAGCAATTAAGAAATTATGCGCATGGCAAGAAGAAATCATTAAAGAAATCGGCAAACCAAAAAGAGAAATCGAATTATATCAATGTGATCCAACAATTCTTAAAGATGTCACTGACAGAGCAGAAGAAAGACTTAAAAAAGCTATCTCTATCTTTGATAAGTTAGAAAGACAAGACGCAATTGATGCTATCGAAAACGAAATCTTAGATGATTACGATACACGTAAATATGAAAACGAAAAAGACCATCAAAAAGCAATGCACATGGTCAATGAAACATTAGAAGGATTAGTCGCTAAAGAAGTTAGAAGATTAATCACTGATGAAAAAATTAGACCAGATGGCCGTAAAGTTGATGAAATCCGTCCGCTAGACGCTCAAGTCGACTTATTACCAAGAGTACATGGTTCTGCTATGTTCACTCGTGGTCAAACACAAGTTATCTCAATTACAACATTAGGTGCAAAATCTGATGAACAAATTATTGATAATTTAACTCCAGAAGAAACAAGACACTGGATGCATCATTACAATTTCCCACCTTACTCAGTTGGTGAAGTTGGTAGAATGGGTTCCCCAGGCCGTAGAGAAATCGGTCATGGTGCTTTAGGTGAAAGAGCATTAAGCTATGTTATTCCTTCTGAAGAAGAATTCCCATACACAATCAGAACAGTTGCTGAAGTTTGTGAATCTAATGGTTCATCTTCACAAGCATCTATTTGTGCATCATGTATGTCATTAATGGCTGCTGGTGTTCCAATCAAAGCTATGGTTTCTGGTATCGCAATGGGCTTAATTAGTAGTGGTCCATTAGATGGTAAACACCCATACACAATTCTTACTGATATCCAAGGCTTAGAAGATCACTTCGGCGATATGGACTTCAAAGTTGCTGGTACTGAAAAAGGTATTACTGCATTACAAATGGATATCAAAATCAAAGGTGTCACTCGTGAAGTCTTAAAAGAAGCTCTTGCTCAAGCTCACGTTGCACGTGCTCAAATTAGAGAAGTCATGGCAAAAGCTATTTCCGAACCACGTAAAGATGTCGGTAAATATGCTCCAAAGATGGATACATTCTATATTGATGCTGACAAGATTAGAGATGTTATCGGTACTGGCGGTAAAGTCATTAACGAAATCATTGCTAAGAACGATAATGTCAAAATTGACATTGAAGATAACGGACAAGTTACTATCTACCACATGGATAGAGCGGTCATCAACAATACAAAACAAGCAATTTTAGATATCGTTAGAGAAGCTAAAGTTGGTGAAGTTTTCGAGGGCGAAGTCACTAGAATCGAAGATTATGGTGCATTTGTCCACTTATTCGGAAATATTGATGGCTTATGCCATATTTCATCCTTAGGATGGGGATTCATTAACAAAGCAAGTGATGTTGTTAAACTCGGTGATAAAATTAAAGTCAGAGTCACTGAAATTGATGACAAAGGTAAAGTTAAAGTTTCTCACAAAGAATTCGCTGAAAAACCTGAGAATTATGATCCAGAAGCTGAGAAGAACGCAAGAATGCAACATTCTCATAAACCTGACAATTCATTCAAAGGCCCAAAGAAATTCAAAAAGTAATTATAGATTAGCCCTTCGGGGCTTTTCTTTTTCTACTAGACTTTTTGCTAATAGTGTAAGAAAATATTTTTGTTTTTATTAGGGGGTTATAACAATGATTAATCAAAAGCATAGTATTAAAAAAACTAGTTTTATTTGTGCAACATTATCAGCTGGATTACTTTTTGGTGCGGTAGCGTGTGAAAAAAATGAATTCAAAGTTAAAGATAACACTTTACTAAAGAAAGCTGAAACTCTTTATAGTTCATTAGAAACAATTGCAAATAACGAATACAAGAAAGCTAAAGGAATTACCGATGATGTCAATTATATCAAAGGTCTTGCAGCAGCTAATTGTTCAACGAATGATTATATGCACAAGTCAGAATACTATTGGGTAATGTTCACTGATAATGATGCAATAAGTGTAAGAGTAGATATTACTGGTGATAATGAAGAGGATTGTGTTAATTTTATTAATTCCAATGTTAAAAATAGTGAAATTCTTTCAGCAAAAGCAGAAGCTGGCGAAATTTATTATAGTAAAACTTTCGAAGATTATTTTTTAGACAATTTAACAAATGCTACACCGAAGCCTAAAGGTAGTGAAAGATACTACATCGATGCAAATAAACCTTATAAATTGTTAGGCTTTAAAATAACTGATGATGAAATTTCATATAGTACCACCGGGACAACTGGTGCTAATGTTCTATTTTCACAAATGAACTGTTCTTACTCAATTAGTAAAAACGAAGATCTAGCCAGAGGTGACGGTGATGAAGTTATTGAAGACATAATGCCGATTACTTTCACTTTAATAACTGAATATGTGAAATGTTAATTGAAATCACTTAACTAAAGAGAAGAGCAAATTGCTCTTTTTCTTTTGAATAAAAAGGTTTTAATAATAAGCATATTGTTATACAATATTATTAACAAATGAAAAACTTAGATTCAAAATATGACGTTTTAGTAGTGGGCGCCGGTATTCTTGGTGCTTTTGTATCAAGAGAACTATCTAAATATGATTTAAAAGTAGGATTAATTGAAGCACATAATGATGTTGGAAATGGATGCTCAGGTGCAAATAGCGCTATTATTCATAGTGGTTATGATCCTGCTCCAGGAACTTTAAAAGCTAAATTTAATGCTTTAGCTAATCCTATGTGGGATGAGATAGCTGATGAACTTGATATAGACTTTACTCGTAAAGGTTCTTTAACTGTTGCTTTATATGATGAACAGGTTCCTTTATTAAAAGAACTTATTGAAAGAAGTAATAAAAATGGGATTCCAACTAAATTATTAACTCCTGAAGAAGTTAAAGAATTGGAACCTAATATTTCTCCTAAAGTTAAAGCTGCATTATATGCTCCAACAGCGGGCATTATCGATCCATTTAACGCTGTTGTTAATGTAATCGAAAACGCAGTTGATAATGGTGTAGAGCTTCTTTTAAATAACAAAGTTCTCTCAATTAAGAAAGAAAACGACTATTTTATAGTTGGAACTAATAAAAACGAATTCAAAACAAACATAGTGATTAACTGCGCTGGTGTTCATAGTGATCAAATAGCAGCAATGATAGAGCCGATTGATTGGAAAACAACACCAAGACGTGGAGAATACTTTGTATTAGATCATTTCTTGGATGGCTTTGTAAACCACACTATTTTTCCAATGCCCAGTGAAAAAGGTAAGGGTATTTTGATAACCCCAACTACAAGTAATAATTATTTATTAGGTCCTAGTAGTGAGTTAATAGATGATTATGATGATGTTTCTACTGATAAACCTACTTTAGATAAAGTAAAAGCCCAAATTTTAGATATGGTTCCAAGCGTTCCTTTAAATAAGGTTATTAGAGTTTTCTCCGGAAATAGACCTACAACAACTAGACATGATTTTATAATTGAGTATGCAAAAACTGATAATCATTTTATAAATGTCGCAGGTATAGAATCTCCTGGATTTGTATGTGCTCCAGCAATTGCAGAGTATGTAGTGAAAGAACTAGTTAATAAAGTATGTTCTCTTATAGAGAACAAAAACTACAATCCAAGAATAAGAAAACATATTAGACTTAATAAAATGGGTCATGAAGAAAAAGTAGAATATATAAAAAATAATCCTGATTTTGGACGTATTATTTGTAACTGTGAACGAGTTTCTTTAGGAGAAATTAAAGACGCATTATCTAGAAACGCTGCACCTACTACAGTAAAAGGAATTAAGAAAAGATGTAGAGCAGGATTTGGGCTATGCCAAGGTGGATTTTGCCAATCTAAAGTAGTAGAAATTTTAGCAGATTATTATAATATTTCACCGTTAGATGTTTTATATGACGATGAAGGAAGTAATATTCTTCTTAAAAAAATTAAGGAGGGCAAATAATTATGAGAACAGTTGATCTTGTAGTTATTGGCGGTGGTTCCGCTGGAATGGCTGCAGCCCTTCAAGCTAGAAAAGAAGGAATTCATGATATTCTAATATTGGAAAAAGAAGACTCATTGGGTGGTATTTTAACTCAATGTATTCATAATGGTTTTGGCTTAACTGAATTTAAAGAAGAGTTAACTGGGCCAGAATATTTACAACGCTTTGTCGATCAAGTTATCACAGAAAAGATTCCATATGAATGTGGTGCACAAGTATTAGATTTATCTAAAGATAAAGTAATTAGTTATTCTAAAGATGGTAAGTTTGAAACTTTGAAAGCAAAAGCAGTCGTTATGGCAACTGGTTGTTATGAAAGAAGTGCTGGTGCGATTCAAACTCCTGGAGATAGATGTTCAGGAATTATTACTGCAGGTGCTGCACAAAAATACTGTAACATTAAGGGCTATATGGTTGGAAAACGTGTTGTTATTTTAGGAAGCGGCGACATTGGCCTTATCATGGCAAGACGTTTAAATTTAGAAGGCGCAAAGGTAATTTGTGTTAGTGAAATTATGCCTTATAGTGCTGGTTTGAATAGAAATATTCAACAATGTCTAAAAGATTATGATATTCCTCTTTATCTATCTAGAAGCGTTTCAAGAACAATTGGCAAAGATAGACTAGAAAAAGTCATACTTTCTGCAGTAGACGAAAAAATGAATTTTATACCAGGAACAGAAATGGAAATTGAGTGTGATACTTTAGTTCTTTCTGTTGGATTAATTCCGTATATATCATTATTAAATAATGTTGATTGTCCAACTAGTTCAACTAAAGGTGCTGTAGTTAATAACTACATGGAGACTATGATTGATGGCATTTTCTCATGCGGAAACTGCTTACATGTTCATGATGTAGTTGACTTTGTTACTGACGAAGGAAGAACTGCAGGACATGGTGCTGCTTTATATTTGCAAAAAAGAATCCATAAAGAAAATGATATCAAGACAATTGCGGGCAATGGAGTGAGCTATATTGTGCCCCAATTTATTAACAAAAACGCTGACGAAAATATCACTTTAAAATTAAGAGTTCGTAAGCCTTTAAAAGATCAATGGGTAATGATTAAAAGCGGTGATAATTTAATCCAAAAAATATATAAATCAGCAGTTATTCCTAGTGAGATGTTACTTATTAACTTATCTAAAGATAAACTTGCTCAAATCACTGACAATTTAACTATACAATTGGAGGACAAATAATATGAAAGAATTTACATGCATAATTTGTCCTAGAGGGTGTTCTTTAAAAGTGGATGATAACGGTAACGTAACTGGTAATTTTTGTCCTAGAGGAAAAGAATACGCGATTAATGAAATTACCAATCCAAAAAGAACAATAACTACAACAATAAGAGTAAAAAATAGAAAAGATACAGTTGTTAGCGTTAAAACAACTTGTGCAGTTCCAAAAGGAATGATTTTTGAAGTGATGAAAGTAATAAACACTTTATCAGTTAACGCTCCTACTAGAATTGGAGATGTAGTCTTAGAAAACATCTTAGATACTGGTGCAAATATTGTTATTACAAAAAATATCGATTAATCTTGATATTTATATATTTTGATATATAATAAACTCGAAGATTTTGCATAGCCAATAATCAAATATAGAGGTGAGGTTTTTTATGGCTGATATTATTAAAGTTTTGCCTTTAAGTGGGCTTGATGAGAAAGGAAGAGATTGTTACATTGTTGAAATCAACAATGATATCTTTGTTTTAGATTGTGGAACTGTTGCACCTGATAAAACAATTCCAGGTGTTGATTTCCTTTTACCAAATGCAAAATACCTCATTGAAAACAAATCTCGCTTAAAGGGTTATTTTATTACGCACGGACATGATGAAAACATGGCTGCGCTTAAATATTTCTACAAAGATGCTCAGGCTCCAATTTTCTGTAGCAAAGCCACTCGCATGATTATGGAAAAGCAAGCTGAAATTCAAGGGGTTAAAGTAGATTTCCATTTCTATGAAGTTAAACCATCAGATGAAATAGTGGTTGCGAATAGAAAAATTATCTTTTTCCAAACAACACATAACTGCTGTTATTCTTCAGCTATAGCTATTGATACTGACAAAGGATATATTGTTTATACTGGAGACTTTATTGTTGATTATTCTTTGAAGAATAAAGCTTTCCAATTTGATTTGAAACAATTATCAAAGATTTCTGAAAAAGAAACATTCTTATTATTAGCGGAAAGTAAAACTGCTGATAAACCAGGATACTGTTCTCCTAAACATGAAGTAGCAAGTAAAGTTGAAAGATATTTTAAACAAGATAAACGTTTGTTCATCA
>JAILIF010000045.1 GCA_024695405.1 Bacilli bacterium | reverse complement strand
GTTTTCAACGTACCCTTTTTATATCTTTTCAAAGGAATTAAGAAAATATACCCCAAATGTCGAAGATATGCCTATTAAAGGAGACACTGTTATTGGCAATGATGTTTGGATTGGTCAAAACGTTACTATTCTACCAGGTGTTCAAATTGGGAGTGGTGCAATAATAGGCGCGAATTCTGTAGTAGCTTCTGATATTCCACCTTATACAGTTGCGGTGGGTAATCCATGTAGAGTTATTAAAGAAAGATTTAATTTAGAAACTAGAACATTATTGCTAGATATAGCATGGTGGAATTGGGATATTGAAAAAATAGAAAAGAATATACCTACTTTATTAAGCTTAGATGTTGAAAAACTTAAAAGTCTAAAATAAATTAGTGCTTTTATTTCGTTAAAACCAATTAAAAATGATATAAAAGAAATAGATAGTGGTATGGATGATATTAGAAGAGAAAAAGAAATAATTAAAACAAGTATTATAGGTATAGTTGCTAATTTCTTTCTTGTTGGATTTAAAGCTTTTGTTGGCTTTGTCGCTGGTTCTATATCTATAATCATGGATGCTTTGAATAACTTAACTGATGCTTTATCTAGCGTTATTACAATTTGCGGCACTAAATTATCTAACAAAAGACCTAATAAGAAACATCCTTATGGCTATGGAAGAATTGAATATATAACATCAACTTTAATAGCCTTTTTAATTCTTTTTGCTGGCGGGATGGCTATATATGAATCGGTTAAATCAATTGTTGACCATTTTAAATATGGCACAATGCCAGAGTTTGAGATTTATTCAATTATAATTATCGCTGTTGCTATAATTGCAAAAATTGGCATTGGTTTATTCTTTATTAAGAAATCTAAGAAGACAGAATCAGATGCATTGAATGCTTCTGGGAAAGACGCATTATTTGATTCTATTCTCTCAACTTCTACTTTAATAGGCATGCTAGTGGCAAAACTATTTGGATTCTATGTAGAAGGTTATTTAGGCATTGCTATTGGTGCGTTCATTTTTAGAAGTGGAGTGGAAGTATTAAAAGAATCACTCTCTTCAATAATTGGAAATAGATTTGATAAAGACTTAGTAAACAATATCAAAAATGATATTAATCAAATCGAAGGTGTTATAGGTTCGTTTGATTTAATTTTAAATAGTTATGGTCATAATAAGAATATTGGTTCTGTACATATCGGAGTCAAAGATGATTTAACTTCTAAGGAAATACAAGAAATAGAAAGGAACGTCACTTATTTAATGTTTACGAAATATAACACAATTATGACTGTAGGAATATATGCAGAAAATATTAATGATGAAGATTCAAAACAAATTTATAATGGTGTTCAAGAGATAGTTAAAGAATATAAACAAGTATTACAAATGCATGGGTTTTATGTTGATAAGAGTAAAAAACTACTTAATTTTGATTTAGTTATTTCTTTTGATGATGACAAGCCTTTTGAAACAATACAAAAAATCAAAGAAGAAGTAGCGAAGAATAATCCTGAATATATGATTATTATTAATTATGATCAGGATTTCTCCTTATCTTAATTTTTAAATAAAATCTATTAACTGCACATTATTTAATCGATTTTGAATAATAAATAAAATTTTCGTTTTACATTTTTTTCGTTTTGTTTAATAATAGACGCAATATAAATTTTTGGGGGACGATTAAATTAACAATTAGTTCGATGCAATCTTAATTATTTGAATATACAAAATATTGTTTTTGTATATACTTTTTGAAAGTATTTTAACTAATAATTTAATTCCATAAATTTATAGGAACACGTAATTAGTGCTTTATAGTATCGTCTATTAAGCAAGGGAGGAGACAAAATGATTAAGAAATTACCTATTAGTGTTCTTGCATTAGTTGGTTCCATGATTCTTTCTTCTGGCGGGTTTGACGTCAAGGACCATGTTGTACCAACTAGAGCAGTTGACTTAGCCAATGTCATTCGTGCTGAAGATGGAGACTATGTCTTAGTTAAAAAAGCAAGTGATTTAGTAAGTGGAAGTAAAGTTATCATTGCTGCAAATGCATATAACTACGCAATGTCCGCTACTCAAAGTACTTCAAACCGTGGTCGTGTAGCTATTACAAAGACTACAAACGCAGATGGCTATAATATTGCCACTTTTACTGGAAATGTAGGTCAATTTACATTAGGAAACGGTACATCAAGTGGTACTTATTCGTTCTATGATGCTAATTATGCAGGTTACTTATATGCAGGAAGTAGCAGTTCAAACCAATTGAAAACTCAATCCAATTTAACTGCAAATAGTAGTTTCACTATTTCAATTGCATCTAGTGGTGTCGCTACAGTTAAAGCAACTGGTAGCAATACTAGAAACACAATGAAATATAACTCTACTTCTAAGATATTTGCATGTTACTCAAGTGGACAAAAAGATATCGCTATTTATAAATATAAAGTAAATGATGTTCCAGCAAACGTAGCTGTTACAGGAGTTACATTAGATAAGACTTCTGCAAATGTCGAAGTAGGAGATACATTTACTTTAAACGCAACTGTTGCTCCAAGTAACGCTACTAATAAGAAAGTTAATTGGGCAACTAGTAATTCAGCTGTTGCTAGTGTAGCTAATGGTGTAGTAACCGCTAAGGCAGCAGGTAACGCTACAATTACTGTTACTACTGAAGATGGTAATAAAGTAGCAAGTTGCGCTGTTACTGTTAAGGCTGTTCAAGTTGTTCCACCAGGAGATGAGACTGTGATTACTATCGAACCAAACGATATTTCTGCATCATATTCTTCATACGCAACTGAAATTGATGGACAAGTATTTACTGTATCTAACGTAAGAAGATATAGTTCAACATTACAATTCCAAAAATCAAATGGTTACATCTTAAATAATGATGCATTACCAGGATTAAAAACTGTCACATTAGAAACATATAGTGGTAGAAGCTTCTCAGGTACTTTATATTCAGGTACTGAAGCTGCATCTACAGCACGTTCACAAAGTGTAAGAAACGGCTATACATATAACATTCCAGAAGGTGATGAATACTTTGCTTTATTAGTAGGTAGTTCTACTGGTTACTTAAAATCTATTAAAGTTACATTTGGTGAAAGCGCTCAACCAGTTGAAATTAGCCCAACAGGTATTTCGTTTGGTGAAACTTCTGGAGAAATGAAAGTAGGGGCGACTAAGCAATTAACTGTTGATTATGTTCCAGCAAACGTTAACGCTAATAAAGGTGTAACATTTGCATCAAATAACACTGCAGTAGCTACTGTTAATTCAAATGGTTTAGTAACAGCTAAAGCAGCAGGTAATGCTACTATTACAGCTACATCTACTTATAATCCTAATTTAAAAGCTACTTATGCTGTTACTGTTAAAGAAAATGCAGTTGTTAATGATAAAGACGCATGGACAATTATGATTTATATGTGCGGTGCTGATCTTGAAAGTACATCTTCATATCGTTTAGCTACAGCAGATATTAAAGAAATTTTAAGTGTTAGTGGCCAACCTGATGATGTTAACATCATTATTCAAACTGGTGGTGCTAAATCTTGGGCAAGTACTTATGGAGTAAGCGCAAATTATTCATCAAGATGGCATGTTGCTAACAAACAATTAGTTAAAGATGTAGATATGTCAAAAGTAAATATGGGCTTAACTAGCACATTCCAAAGCTTCCTTGAATGGGGCTTAAATAATTACCCAGCAGAAAAAACTGGTGTTGTCTTATGGAACCATGGTGGTGCTATGAGAGGTGTCTGCTATGATGAACAATTTAATGATGATTGTTTATTAAATAGTGAAGTTAATGCAGCTCTTGCAGGTGCATTTAACTCAACTAATCAAAATGGTAAGTTAGAATTCATTGGTTATGATGCATGCTTAATGCAAGTTCAAGATGTCGCAGAATTTAATAGTAATTACTTCAACTACATGATTGGTTCAGAAGAATCAGAATCTGGTTATGGCTGGGATTATGATACTTGGGTTGATGACTTATATGCAAAGAAACCAACTACAACTATTTTAAAAGCAGTTGTTGATGGATTTATTGCAGATAATGGTGGCGTTTCTAACACAAGAAACAATCAAACATTATCTTACTTAAATCTTGCTAATATGCCAGTATATAAGAACGCATGGGAAAACATGGCAAGCGCTTTATCTAACAAAGTTACTTCAAGCAATAAATCTTCATTCAAGAACTTAGTTAATAGTGTTAAACACTATGCAGATAATGATTACACATACTTTGGTGTATTTGATGCTAAAGACTTTATTAATAAATTAGCAGCTAATTCAACATTTAATCCGGGATCTACTTACACTAATGCTGTATTAAGTGCACATGCTAACTTAGTTGAATACAGTTCATGTGGTAAAGGTGCTGGTAATTCATACGGATTAACAATGTTCTATGCGATTAGTAGTAACTGTCAAAAAGGTACTTACTATACTGCAGCACAAACTAACTTTAATAACTGGAGAGCATTCAATAACTCATTTGGTTACTAATAAGTTGTTAATAGGGCATAGAAGAGAGGGCTTAGGCTCTCTCTTTAAGTTATTAATATTAGTTTACGATAAGGTTTACGATTGTGTATTTACTTGGTTTACGATAAGGTTTACAATATAAGCATGATAATAGAAAAATTTAATGAAATCTTATCTAAACAATTAGAAGCAGAATATTACACTGCAAAAGAAATGCAATATGGAAATAATGCAGGCACGTTTTTGTCTCCTTTTGAGTATAAGGAATATTTAGAAGAAAAAGATTTGAAAGCGGATTTTGATAATAAATATATTACAAAGTTGCCTCTTAAAACTTTTAATTTTAAATGCATTTATTATTGCTTAGGGATTGAGTTACAATCGGCGATTGAAATGGTGTTTAATTGGGAAAACTCTGAAGTATTTTCAATCGGTCGTTTTTCTAATAGTTTTTTAGAGTCTAGAATCTATTCAGAAATAGAGGGAACACTAAATGTTGAAAATGTTCCAACAACTAGAAGAAGATTAAAGGAATTACTTGAAGATAATGCGCCAAGCAAAGATAAAAACGACATTATTATTAAAAATATGAAGGAAGGAATTGACTTTGTTAACGCTCTTCCTGAATTCAATAGGGATAATTTATTTAAACTATATTCAATTTTAAGCAAGGATTGTTTAGAAGAAGATGATAAGTTAAGAATTGGTGATTACTATCGTTATGATACTGTTGAAATTTCTAGATATCATGGATGTCCACATAATTTGGTTGACGAATGTATGGATTCATTGTTTTCCTATGTTAACGAATTACTTAATGCCAAGAAAACGGACAAATATTTAATGATGATGCTTCCACATATCTGCCATTATTACATCATCTATATACATCCTTATTTCGACTATAACGGTAGAACCGCTCGAATGGTTTCGTATTGGATCTATTTATTAACAGGGCTAAAGAATTTCCCTTCTTTTGTTTCTGAAGCTGTTAACCAAACAAAGAATAAGTATTATAAAGCTATCGAAAATACAAGAGACTCACATAATGACTTAACTTACTTTTTAATATATTTATTCAACATAACTAATGATTACGCATTGGCTTATGAAAACCTTGTTAATATAGAAAAAGAAGCAAAAACAAAGGGATATATTGTTACAGAAACTGAAATTAACTATATGAAAAAGATATTAATTTCTTATGAGGGAGTTTTCTCATATACAGATTTTTTGAAAACAGTAAATGTAGAAATGAGTAAACAAGGCGCATTAAAAATATTAAATAAATTCGTTGATTTTGGATTCTTAAAAGAAACTGAATCAAAATCAAAAACAAAATTATTTGATATTAATAAGGATGCTATAGCATATTCTTTAAAACATTTGGGGGTTAAATAATATGAGTATTTTTACTAAAGCTAGTAACGCAAGCTATTGGAGAGGCTTTGATTATTTTGAAAACAACCATGTCTTTGATTTAAAAAAGATAGACGAAAATGTTTATTCTGCAAAAGTACGTGGAACATATATTTATGATGTGACGATTGATCTATTGCATCCTTTAAAGTCTACTTGCACATGTCCATTTGTAGAAGGAAATCATAAAATGTGTAAGCATATGGTAGCGGTTGCTTTCGCGGTATGTCCTAATGAAGTCAAAAGAGCAAAGAAAGCAAGAGATGACTATTTTTCGGAAATTAGAAGTAAAAAACAACTATTACATGAAATAATGCAAGAAAGAGAACAAGAGATAGAAGAGTATCTTAACAAATTAACAAAAAGTGAATTAAAAGAGGAACTACGCAAAAGGCTTTATCATTATGAGTATGATTTAGCTTATGAGAGTGTTTATGGTTATGATGAAGACCATGATTTTGAAGATGACGAAGAATGGTTTGAAGATGAACAGGATTTTTATGACGATGACGAAGAAGAAATAAGCGAATATAAAGAGCCTGCACTTAACGATATTACAGATTGGAAAATTGGTGATAAAGTACTTCATAAAACACTTGGCTTTGGCAAAGTAGTGGCTCTTGAAGGCAATGATATACTTACTGTAGAATTTGAAAAACATGGGAAAAAATCAATTTTAGGAAGACATTGTTTTGTTTCGAGAATTGATTAGATATTTTGGTTTAAATTGTTGATATTTATTTTATAAATGTCTTTTAAAATTAAACTTTTTATTTATAATAGACAAAGTATGAACGGAGACTATTAAATGAAAAAAGGTTTAAAAAAGGCACTTATCATTTTAGGTAGTGTTGTTGTAGTGGTTGGGGGATTTATCGCTGTTTGTAATATCATTCCTCCTAAAAAAGTAATTGAAGTAAATAATTTTATTAGAAAAGAAGGAAGCACCAAACCAATGTTAGCTGCTCATAGAGGTGGCTCATTAGCAAATCCAGAAAATACATTAAAGGCATATAAAGCAGCAGTTAACGAATTTAAAATTGATATTGTTGAAAGCGATATCTGGATGACAAAAGACGAGCATCTTGTATATTCTCATGACGGCACAATCGATAGAATGAGTGATGTTGCGTTATTTGATAACAAAACTGATAAGCATAATATTTCAGACTATACATTAGATGAATTAGAAAACTTCAACTTTGGTTATGGTTTCCAAGATAAAGATGGAAACTATCCATATAGAGACTTAGTTACTGTTGATCAACAAAATAGAAAACAAGTATTAAAAGATAATGACTTACAAATCTTAGAAGTTGATAAGTTATTTGAACAATTCTATGAATCTAATCCAGATTTAATGTTTATTGTTGAAATTAAAAATGGTGGTGAACAAGGCTTTAAAGCCGCTACTGCATTAGATAATCTTTTAACTAATAGATTCCCAAACTATAAAGACAAAGTAGTTGTTGGTACTTTCGAAGATGAAATCTCAAAAGATTTAAAAGAAAATCACCCAACAATTCTTAGAGGTGCATCTACTGGAGAAGCTACTAAGTTTGTAGTTACTCAAATGTTTGGAGTAAATATCTTCGATGATGGTGATTTTGTCTGCTTACAAATTCCTACAGAGAGAAGCATTTTACATTTAGATAGAAAAACATTTGTTAGACGTGCACATAGAAGAAATATGGCAGTTCAATATTGGACTATTAATGATGCAGAAACTATGAAAGAATTAAATGAATTAGGTTGTGACTGTATCATGACTGATGATCCAGAATTATTTAACGAAACATTTAAATAGTTTATATCTTGCATAAATAAAGAACTGATTGTATTCGGTTCTTTTTATCATATATAAAATATATGAAGTTACGAATATTATAAGTATTTTAAATATATTTCACTGCTTATTAAAATAAGCATATATAATTATTAAAAGGTTTCTTGTATGTTTATCAACAAAGGTTCTGAAAATAAAAAGTTAAAAAATAACATCTTAGCTTTAGCTAATGTCGCTAATGAGGCTAAGAAATTAGATAGTTCGGTTATTAATTCCACAACTGGAATGATGAAGAACGAAGATGGTTCTTTATATGAATTTTCATGTGTTGAAAAAGTTATGAAGACTTTAACAACTTCTGAAAAGTTTGCATATGCAAATTCTTCTGGCTCACCAGCATATAAGAAAGCTGTTTTATTAGCCTTATTTGGTAAATACTTAGAAGATATTCAAAAAGATTGTTTCTTAGAATGCATTCCTACTCCTGGTGGAACAGGCGCATTAAACCTTGCCTTTACTAACTATGTTGATAAATGTGAAACAGTATTACTTCCTAACCATATGTGGGAAAACTACTTAAACTACGCTGCAGATATGGGCTTTAATACTGATACATATAGCTTATTCAATGATGCAGGTAAGTTTGATATTGATGATTTAAATAAAAGAGTAGATATCCTTAAAGCAAAACAAGATAGAGTACTTATCTTAATTAACGATCCATGTGAAAACCCTACAGGTTTCTGCATGGAAGATAAAGATTACGATAACTTATTAGATATTTCCAAAAAGAATAAAGACACTAATTTCATCTATTTGATCGATGTTGCGTATTATGATTTCTACAATACCGATCCAAATATCATTAAGAGTAGATATGCTAAGTTTAAAGATTTACCATCTAATGCTTTAGCGTTATTTGTGTTCTCTGGTTCTAAATCATTTGGATTATACGGTTTAAGAATTGGTGCATTAGTCGCTTTAAGTAGAGATGAAAAAGAAATCACTACATTTAAAAACGCTAGTACATTCTCATGTAGAGCTAAATGGTCTGCTGCTTCTACTTTGGGAATTAGTGTCATTAAAAAATTAATCTTAAATGAGGAATATGCAGCCTCTTATCAAAGAGAGATTAAAGAAGTATGCGCGATGCTAGAAAAAAGAAGCGTAGCATTTTTAAATGCCGCAAATGAAGTAGGACTTAAGACTCTTCCTTATGAAAGAGGATTCTTTATTTGCGTTCCATGCGATAATCCAGAAGAGTTAATGAATGCTCTTCATGAAGATGGATTACACGCTATTTGCACTAAGTCATGTTTAAGAATTGCATTATGTGCAATAAATAAAGAAGAAGCTGCTAGAGTACCTGCAATAATTAAAAAAAGAATGTCACTAATGGGTAAGTAAAAAAGTTTAATCTAAAAATTTCTGGTTTAAATTCAAGCTTCTTTGATATTATTTTTTTAGGATTCACTTATGAATAAAGCATCAAGATTTTTCTCTATTTTATTGATGTCCTTACTATTGCCTAGTTGTTTTCGTAATAATGAAATGTATTATTTAAATGGTATAGCAAATGGGACTGGGTTTGATAACATTGCTAAAGCAAATGTTTTATATTTTTATTCAAACATAACCGGTATGGATTCAAGTGGACCGTTGTACTATGTTTTGGACTATAGCGAAGTTGACGAACTTGTCAGATTTAATAATACAGTAGACAAACGTAGGACATTGACTGATGGCAGAAATGAAAATTTAGAGACAGTAGTTAACTCGTACATTTCTAAATGGTTATCAGATATATATTCAAAATTAGATGAAAAATATAAAATCGATTGGAATAAACCTTATAAATATTACTCTACTTACGAAGAGTATGTTGGATGCGTCTTAATTTATTATGAGAATGATGGGCTTTTATATGCTTTGTATGATCAGTCTTAGTTAAAACGATGCTTTAAATTTTATTAAAATTATCAAGACTTTTTTATAGCACTTTTTTCACAATTTATTACAATTATCAGTAATATTAAAATAATAAGATAAATACCAGAGACTATACTAATCGAATAAATGTTGATAGCTTTACCTATTAAAGCGGATATAACTGCGCCTAAAGAGAAAGAGAGAATAATTCCCAAAAAGAAGAATACCCTCTTGTTTTTTGTATCACTAGCAAACTCTACTGTAGATTTCATTAATAAACGCATATTGTTCGTACACATAGTGGATGTATATGTAGTTTTAGCACATTGATGGAATGCTTCAAATTGAATCGCGCCTGTTACTGATAATAGACATACACACGCTACATTCCATGTATCTGTGCTAGGCATGAAGATACAACCTATTGTCAAAGCTAACATTACAATAAGAAGAATGATGTTATGAGACTTCTTCTTATTGACTAGGATAGCGATTAAGCATCCTAGTAAGAAACAAATAAAAGGTAAGAAGTATATAGGTTCAAAAGATCCATCTGCTAGAGATATACAAAACTTAACTAAATTACCTGTCTGCATGTTTGCAAATAGGCCCATACGATAAATTAATGTATAGGCGTCACAAAAGCCACCTGCGAAGGTAAATAGGAATGCGATTACATATTCTAGGATGTTACTTTTCTTCATACCCTTATAGTTTAGTATTTAATGAATTTTTAATTAAGCCTAAAAATAGTGGATGTGGTTTATTTGGACGTGATTTAAATTCTGGGTGGAATTGTACACCTACAAAGAATTTAGATTCTGGGTATTCAATTGTTTCAACAATATATCCATCTGGAGAAGTACCACCGATTACCATACCGTTTTTAATAAATAAGTCTCTGTAGTCATTGTTGAATTCGTATCTATGACGATGTCTTTCAGAGATCATATCTGTGTCGTAACATTCATATAGCTTAGTGCCTTTTTTGACTAAGCAAGGATATGCGCCAAGTCTAAGAGTGCCACCTTTATCAACTGTATTGCTTTGATTTGGTAAGAAATCGATAACTTTATTTTTACTTTGTTCATTGAATTCGCCAGAGTTAGCGTCTTTAAGACCGCATACGTTTCTAGCAAAATCTATAACTGCAATTTGCATACCTAAACAAATTCCTAGATAAGGAATGTTATTTTCTCTAGCGTATTTAGCGGTAGTAATCATACCTTCGATACCTCTATCACCAAATCCACCAGGAACGATAATGCCATCTAATCCCTTAAGTACTTCACTAACATTAGCTTCAGTAATAGTTTCAGAACTAATCCAGTGAATCTTAATATGTGTGTTATAGAAATATCCTGCGTGTCTTAAAGCTTCAGCAACTGAAAGATATGCATCGTGTAATTCAATATATTTACCAATTAAACCAATATGAGTAGTATATGGTCTAGCTTTAATACGTGTGACCATTTCTTTCCATTCTTTTAAATCTGGCTCTGGTGCGTCAATTCCAAGCTCTCTACAAACAACTGAAGAGAAATTACTTTCTTCAAGCATTAAAGGAGCTTCGTAAAGGTTAGGAAGAGTCATGTTACAAATAACGCAGTCTTTTTTAACGTTACAGAATAAAGTGATTTTATCAATGATGGATGGTTCAAGTGGTTCATCACAACGTAAGATGATGATATTAGGTGCAACACCCAAACCTTGAAGTTCTTTAACGGAGTGTTGAGTTGGTTTAGTTTTATGTTCTTCAGAACCATGGAGATATGGAACTAAAGTAACGTGAATAAA
>JAILIF010000014.1 GCA_024695405.1 Bacilli bacterium | reverse complement strand
TGATGAAGACCCTTTTAAGGGTTAGCCAGTAATCGATGCAGGCGGCGGACTGCATATACGACATGGTATGTCGTTGCCAGTAGGCTAGGGCAAGGCCCGCATAGGTAAAACCACTAGATGGTCTAGTGGATTGTTATTTTTGTTTTAATTGATTAATTCTAAATGTGAAAATATAATATCCTTTAAAAAACGAGGGAAAATAATTCTTAAGCTATAAAATTAGGTGGTATCGATATAAAGATATAAATCATATGGGAAAAGTATACATAGAAAAGAAAGAATTGGAAAAAAACATATTTATAAGAGAATCAAAATTGTTTTCAAAAAGTAAATTTATCCAATTAAATGAAAAAAATGCAAAGCGCATTTATTTTTCGTGTAAATGTAGTTTTGAAATCATTAAATGTAAAACATTTTTTGATTGGGTTACTTCTAATTTTTCTAAATATGATTTATGCAAATGGAATAATGATTATCTAAATATCCAAATAACAAAATTAGAAACAAAATTGAAACGGAAAAAAATTACATCCTTTAAAGATTTTGAAACATTAATTAATGACTGCTTTATTTATTCGAATGATGAAAATTTGCTTAATAGATTGCTTTTTATTTTAGAAAAAATAGGTAATCAAATAGGCTTTCAAAAGTTATTTAATAATGATACTTTTTATGATTGTGAAACCAAAAATATAGAAAAAATGCTTAGCTCTATTAATAAAGAGGCTTCTGAAGAAAGCAACCGCCATTTAAAGGAGTATGGAAATCTATATCCTAATTATTTAAAAGAAGATTATGGAGATGATTTATCAATTGTTAAATTCTTTCCAAACGCTAAGTATTGTGGACTTTTAGCTAATGTTTGTTATAACGGTTTTCAATCACTTTGTAGAAATTATGTTGAGAAATTATTAGTTCCATTTATTAATTCTTTTTCGGATAGAAAGACAAGTGTTAATACTTTCCTAGGTTACCAACATTTTGTTTATATAAAGAAATTTTTATTAGAATTTGATAATGAAATTGCTAACTTTTTTGAAAATGGAATAATAGAGTTAATCAAAAATTGCCCTAGAATAATAAACAGTCAAAAAAACAATGTTTTTGAATTGAAAATCAAAAAAGGAAAAAAGTGTTATTCGATTGGTGCTTTACATTTGAAGAATAATGTTTTTGTTACTGATTCAATCCTTTTTAGCAAAGAGAAATTGAAAGTAGGCTTTTTCGATAGCACATCTTCTTTAGACTATAATATATTGGATAAAAATAAATCGTTAGGAATTTGCTTCTTTAAAATTAACAATAATTGGGGTTTGCCTAATTTTAATGAAGATATTTCTGCAAACATTTCTAGTAATAAATTATTGGTGGTTCAAGGTAGTAAAGCGGTTTATAACAGATATAAACGCGGTTGGATTAATGATTCTTGGGATTCTTACTTTTCTTCGTCATATGGCAAAATCATTAAGCAGGATGATAAAAGGATGACAATTAATGCTAAGTTCCCAACAAATATATATGGGGCTTGGGCATATGATTTAAATGGAACTCTAATCGGATTGGTTAAAGCATCGAAAAAAAACGGAGATAATTTCCAAATTGTCCCAATTAACTTAATTTTAAACGCGCTAAAAAGTAACTGAAATAGTATTGATTAAAGTGCTCCGAAAGTGGACATTTTGAAGGTTGGTCAGAAAATAAAATCAAAATAGTGTATTTAAAAAATGTAAATTTTTAACCAAAAGCATTTTCGATTTCATGAATATCAAATGATAAGTATATTCTATATTTTTATTTGTAAGCACAAAATAATCTATTCGTTTTTATCTTTAACAAATACGAAAAGTACATAGCAAAATCTAAACGTTTATGTTTTAATTACTTCCAAAGAGAATATTATGAAACATTTACATTTTAATGAGATTGATTCTACTAACACATATCTTAAACAGGAGTATCAAAATCTTGATAATTTAACTTTTGTTACTGCTTCATTTCAAAGTAGTGGGCATGGAAGAAACTCTAGGGTGTGGAATGCAAATAAAGAAGAAAACGTATTACTTTCTTACTTAATTAAAGATAAAGACATCATTGAACATTTCTCATATGTTTCTATGTTTTCTGCAGTAGTAATTGTGAAGTACTTAGAAAGCAAGGGTTTAGAAAATGTTTCAATTAAATGGCCTAATGATGTTTATGTTAATGGAAAGAAAATAGCGGGTATTCTTCTTGAAGGCGCATATCCAAATTATTTAATCGTGGGTATAGGTCTTAACTTAAATCAAACTGATTTTAACAATAAAGAACTTAGACATCCCGCAACATCATTAAAGTTGGAAAAAAGTGACTTTAATTCTAATCCTCTTAATGAATCACAAGAGATAATCTCTTTATTCAATCATTTATGGTGTGATTTTAAGGGCGATTGGTTAATGTATGATGATTTTATTAAAGAACATAATTACTTGCTTAAAAAACGTATTAAATTAATTGATGGGTCGCGTATAATAATAGGCATAGTTGAAGATATTGACTCACAATGTAATTTATTAATTAACATTGATAAAGAAATTGTTAAAATAGATTCAGGTGAAATTGTAGAAATATTATGAGTTTTGAAATAAATGTTAAACCAATTAAAGGAGATCTCATCCGAGTTAAAAGAAAACTTGGTTATTATCACTATGGAATTTATATCGGACATAATAAGGTAATTCATTATTCTGCTCCCGAGGATGATTCTATTTTTGATAATAGAAATATCGAGATTAGAAAAGGTGAATTAGATAAGAATTTCTTAAGGGGAGATGTTCTTGAAGTTAATATACCTTATAGTTCTTTTTACTATAGATTTGTTGTTTGTAGAAGAGCGAAAAAATTATTAGGTGTACATAAATTTAGAGATCAAGATTATGATTTGCTTAAGAATAACTGTGAACACTTCGCTAATTATTGTTATTTTGGTGAAGCAGTAAGTGCACAATCTGATTATGCTTCTCAAGGTTTAATGGGAGTATTCTCTTCTTTAGGTGTTAAGATTTTTAACAATTTAGGAAAACGTTATAGAAAAAAACAAGAACTTAAGAATATTGACGATATCAAATTAGAAGAAGAAAAAAGAAAAGAACTTAAGAAGAAAAAAGGAAAAGTAGTAGACGCTCAAGAACCAATAGTCGTTACTGAAGTTGAAGTTGCTAGCGAAGAACCTCAAGAAAATAAAAAAGACAAGAAAAAGAATAAAAAGGAAGCCGAACAAGTTGTAGCAGACACTCCTATAGAAGAAGTTACTGAAACTAAGAAAAACAAAAAGAAAAAGAAAGAGGTTGAAGTAGAAGAAACTCCTGTCGAGGCTCCTATTGAACAACCAGTAGAGAACAAAAAGAAAAAGAAAGATAAGAAAACTTCTTCT
This sequence comes from Bacilli bacterium, assembly GCA_024695405.1. GTDB lineage: Bacteria > Bacillota_I > Bacilli_A > RFN20 > CAG-826 > RGIG9670. The sequence goes on along the minus strand of JAILIF010000014.1, from coordinate 28,323 downwards.
GAACCTGCTCCTCTAGAAACTGTAGAAGAGGCTGTAGAAGAGAAAAAATCTACAAAGAAAAAGATATAAACGTCCAATTTGGGCGTTTTTATGTTGAAATTAAGTTTTTGTGTAAATTATTTTAGTGAAGATATGTTCTGTGAAGATGTGTTTAGTGAAAAATTAACGCACAAGCCTAATTTAACTAATTTGATTATTTGTTAATCCATAATATAATTATGTCTATCAAGAGGTATTTACTATGTTAAGATTTTTCTGTGATTCTGACAGTGATGTCACATTAGAAATTGCTAAAAAATATGGCTGTGACTTAATTTCATATCCATATGAAGTTAAAGGTGAGTTAATTTATCCTTACGTTGATTTCTTAGAATATGACGTTAAAGGATATTTCAAGATTTTAAGAAGTGGATATATTCCTACTACAAGTGCATTAAATGAAGCTGAGTTTACAAAACTCTTTGAACCAGCATTTGCAGCAGGTGATGATATTATCTATGTTCACTATTCAAGAACTATGTCAGCTTCATTTAATAACATGGATATGGCAGTTGCTAAACTTCAAATGAAATATCCAGATGTTAGTTTCTATGAAATAGATACTAAAGCTATTACAATTGGCTCTTTAGCTTCAGTATTAGATTTATTAGAAATGTGGAAAAATGGTGCTACTGCACAAGAACTTAAAGCAGCAGCAGAAGAAATGGTTCCACATTACGCTACATATTTCTTCTCTGATGACTTAAAGTTCTTCCGTAAATCAGGACGTGTTTCTGGTTTGGCAGGAATTATGGGTAACTTAATTGGCATTAAACCTATCATTTATATGAACGATGATGGAGAAATGAAAAATATTGGTAAAGTTAAAGGCACTAAAAACGCACTTAAAGCATTAGTGGACTATGTTGATCAATTAAAACACCCAGATTTCAAGAAACATAGAATCGTAATCGCTCATGGTGATGCAGAAGAATTAGCTAATAAGTTAGTCGCACAATTAAAAGAAAAATTCGGTGATGACTTAGATATTATGGTTGGACCAATTAACCCAACAGCTGCAGCTCACTGTGGACCAGATACAATTGGTATTACTTTCTACGCTATTCATAGATAAATTTGATTATTCAAGAAGGCCAATCGATGATTGGCTTTTTTTGTGTAATAGTGTATATTTTTTATACAATGGAAAATAAAGAAAAGAATAATGATTTAATTCCAGCATCTGAAAAAGTTTTACTTATTATTCAAGGCATTTGTTTATTGCTATTTTTTGGTTGGCTTGATCTTGCTTTTGATTTAGAAAACATTAGTTTATTTAGCATTATCTTTCTTAGCGTTACAGGCGGGATTTTTGTTATTGCCCATCTAATTTACGTAATCCCTAGAATTAAGGCTAGAAGAGCCAGAAAACGCTATAAATTGAACGATATGAATACATGGCCAAGTGATCCTCTTGAGGATTTTGACAAAAATCCATTTGAAGAATTAGATAAGAATCCATTTGAAGAATTAGATAATAGAGCTTCGGATTCTGAAAACAAAGACGAGCAAGAGTAACTATGAAAAATATTGGGGTCATTTTAGCAGCAGGAACAGGAAGTAGAATTGGCGGAGAAATTCCTAAACAATTCCTTCTTTTTAATGGGAAAGAATTGTTTGTTCATTCGCTTTTAACGTTTACTAATTGCAAAGAGATTGATGAAATAGTATTAGTAGTGAATGATTTGTATATTGATAATTATATTAACATAGTTAAAAAATATGAAATTAGTAAGAAAATAGTACTAATAAATGGAGGAAAAACTAGACAAGATAGTGTTTTTAATGCGATTAAATACATTTCTGAAAATGAAGAAAACGCTATAGTTCTTGTGCATGATGCTGCACGTCCGTATGTAAGCGAAAAAATCGTGCTTGATAATATTGAAGCAGTAAAGAAGTTTGGTTGTAGTACCACAGCTATTCCTTCTACAAATTCCATATATTTAACTAACAATGGAGAGTTTGATAAAGAAGTAGATCGAGATTTAGTTTATATCGCTCAAACTCCTCAATCTGGGTATCTTTCTGTTTTTAAAAAAGCCTTTGAAAATATAGATAAAATCTATACTGATGAAGCAGCTATTTTTGCCTCAGCAGGATATGTTCCACATATAGTTATTGGAGATGAAAAAAATATCAAAATCACATATCCTAATGACTTACAAAAATAATTTAATTTCCTTCTTTACAAGAGCGTTTTTTGTGTGCTAATCTTTTAGGCAATAAGGCAAAAGTATGAGAAGAAAATTGTTCCCAAACTGCATAGAAAAAATCCATGCTAAGGGAAATTTTCCCCTCTTAAACAATTATTTTCTTAATTATTTGACTCTCTAATTTGAGGGTCTTTTTTTTGCCTAGAAGGAGAAGGAGAGACATATGGAAAACAAACTCATTTACAATGTCGAAGACACACCAAAGTTTAGTAAGATGTTAGTCTTTGCATTCCAACAAGTCCTTGCTGTTTTGGCTGCAACTATTTTAGTTCCAACAATCATTGGACTTCCTGTCAATATTCCATCAGCAATATTAGGTGCTGGTTTAGGAACTATTGTCTATTTATTATTTACAAAATTTAAATCACCAGTCGTTATTTCGTCATCATTTGCGTTCTTGACTGCTTTAAGTAATGCATTAGCATTCGGCTACATGGGAATTGCACTTGGTGCATTATTTGCTGGTTTAGTTTATGTTATCATCGCAATTATTGTTAATAAAGTTGGCGCTGGTTGGGTAAAGAAATTATTACCTCCAGTTATTATTGGACCAGTCGTTGCTATTATCGGCTTATCATTAGCAGGTAATGCTGCTGGAAACATGGTTAAAGCTGCTGGCGATAGCATTAATGGCGGTTATAACTTATTAGGTTTATTATGTGCTTTAGTTACTTTCTTTACTGTTGTTATTTGCTCAGTTCAAGGTAAATCTAAAACATTAAAATTAATTCCATTCATCGTTGGTATTGGTGCTGGTTACTTCTTAGCTAGTATCTTCTCAATCTTTGGATATGTTTTTGATTTAGAATATATGCAAATTATTGATTGGTCTCCAATCGTAAATAATTTTGATCCTATTACTTTCACAAGCTTCCTTGATCTTCCAAGAATGTCTTTAATTGAAGGTATTAAAGAATTAGCTACTGGCGAAATTAGCGCTGAAGTTTTAGCTGCTAATCCTGCTGCTCAACCATTAACTTGGATTGGTGTTGCTGAAGTTGCATTAGCATTCATTCCAGTTGCATTCGTTGTCTTCGCAGAACATATCGCTGATCATACAAACTTAGGTACAATTATCAACAAAGATTTATTAAATGAAGAACCAGGATTAGATAGAACACTTCTTGGTGATGGTGTTGGTTCTATCGTTGGTACATTCTTCGGTGTCTGTCCTAACACAACATATGGTGAATCAGTTGGCTGTGTCGCAATTACTAAAAACGCATCTGTTAAAACAATCTTCACAGCTGCAATTATGTTAATCGCACTTTCATTCTTAGCTCCTGTTACTGCAGTATTAAGAACTATCCCAGATTGTGTCATGGGTGGTGTTTGCCTAACTCTCTACGGATTCATCGCAGTCAGTGGATTAAAGATGTTCAAAGAAGTTGATCTTAACAATAGCAAAAACTTATTCACAGTGTCTGCAATCTTAATTGCTGGTATCGGTGGATTATCTATCCAAATTCCTTACTCAATCGCTGATAACGGCGCTGTCGCAAAAGTTATCACAATTACTTCAGTTGCTACAGCATTATTCTTAGGAATCCTTACTCTTAAAGTTGCAAACGTTATTGAAAAACACTTCAGTGAAAAAACAGATGATGCAGCAGAAGTAACTGCTATTGAAACAGAACAACCTGCAGCAGAAAACGCTGAAAATAAATAAGGTTTATTGGTAGGGGGTTTAATAAAACTCCCTACCTTTTCAATAAACAATTAATATTCACTTTTCTTCCTGTTTCTTGTGGCAATATTTGGGAGCCTAGTGTATATTAATTAAGTCAATGAAAGTTGACACTCGTATATTTCCCTAATTGGTGGGTTGTCTCTACGCCAGACCGTATAATCTGGCACTACGAAGTATAGAAAATATTTTTTAATTTTTTCTATTTATTTCCTAGTAGAGGCGTCCAAATTTGGATGCTTTTTTGTTTTTTAGGAGGTTAGACAAAATGAAAAAAGCTTTACGTATTTTAGGCCTTGGTGCTGTTACAGCACTCGGTGTTGCTGGATTAGCAGCATGTGATGACGATAAAGATGTAAATATCGTTGATAATAACATCGCAGAAAAAGGCGAAATTACAATTGGCATGGTTTGCATTGGCGACCCTGCTACATCAACTTACGATTCAAACTTTAAAGATGCTTTAGAAGCTACAAAAGCTGCTTTTGCAAAAGAAGGCTTTACTGTTAATACAATGTACAAGAACGCTGTTGGCGAAAATGATCAAGCACAAGCAGCTGCAGCTGACTTAGCTGAAGATTGCGATGTTGTTTTATTAGACTCATATGGACACCAATTTTGGGCTGACAAAGTAGCTAATGAACATAAAGACACAAGATTTGTTGCGTGTACTGGTGACTTAGCTGCTCAACAAAAACTCCCTAACTTATATAATGCTTTCGCAAATATTTATGAAGGTAGATACTTAGCAGGTATTGCTGCTGGTATGAAATTAAATGCTATTGGTGATACAGCTGCTGACCACGTTTTAGGTTATGTTGCTGCTTGGCCATATGCAGAAGTTGTTTCTGGTTATACAGCTTTCTATCTCGGTGCTAAATCAGTTTGCCCTGATGCAACTATGAAATACGTTGTTACTAAATCATGGGGTGATGAAAGTAGAGAATCTACTGGTGCTAATAAATTAATCGATGCAGGTTGTAAAGTTATTTCTCAACACGCTGACACATATGGTGCTCCAAGAGCTTGCAACGCTAAAGGTGTTCCAAACGTTTCTTATAACGTTAGTGCTAATGCTGGTAATTTATCTACAACTTATCTTTGTTCTTCAAGAATCAATTGGCAACCATATTTCACATATGTCATTAACCAAATCAGAAATAAACAAACTATTGCTTATGACTGGACTGGTGGTTTAAAAGAAGGTTCTGTTGTTGTTGGCGAATTAGGTTCATGTGCTGCTGATGGTACAAAAGCTGCTATGGATGCTGCTGAAGCAAAAATTAAGAGTGGCGAATTAAAAGTCTTCGATTGTTCTAAATTCACAATCAGTGCTGCTAATAACCCATATTTTGATGGTACTACTGATGCAGATGGTCACGTTACATCATGCAAAGCAAACGTTATTCCAGATGAACATTATGCTGCAGATACTGAAGTAATTAATAACGGTGTATTTGAAGAATCCAAACATCGTAGTGCTCCATACTTTGAATTAAGTATTGATGGAATCACTTGTATTGATGCTGGTGATGCATATAACGACTAATTAATTTATTCCTTATTTGAGGGGGGCTCAATTTGTCCCCCTCTTTACGTGTTTATTTATGAAAAAAGAACTAGTATTACAACTTAAAAATATTTCTAAAACTTTTGGTAAGGTTAAAGCAAATAGCAATGTTTCTTTAGATCTTTATAATGGAGAAATTTTATCACTTCTTGGGGAGAATGGAAGTGGTAAAACTTCTTTAATGAATATCCTTGCTGGCATTTATTTTCCAGACTCAGGAAGTATCGAAATTAATGGTGAATCAGTAAGCATAACTTCTCCTAAAGATGCATATAAATATAAGATCGGAATGGTTCATCAACACTTTAAATTAGTTGATACTTTTACAGCGGTAGAAAATGTTGTCATTGGATTAGACAGTAGATTCAATAAAGAAAAAAGAAAAGCTTTGTATACTGAAATTGAATCTAGATACGATAATCCTTTAGGGTGCGCTAATTCATATGATGAAGAAGTTGAATTAAAAAAAGCAAGAAAATTAACTGGATTTGATTTAAAAGAAGCTTCTAATGAGATTAATAATATTTGTAATACTTTTGGATTTGTTTTAGATCCTAAAAAACATGTATGTGATATGTCTGTTAGTGAGAAACAGACTTTGGAAATTATTAAAACACTTTACCGTGGTGTTGATATTTTGATTTTAGATGAACCTACTGCAGTTTTAACTCCTCAAGAGATTGAAAAGTTATTTAACGTTATAAGAAATATGAAATTAGCAGGGAAATCAATTATCATTATCACTCATAAACTAAATGAGGTTATGGAGATTTCTGATAGAATTACTGTTTTAAGAAAAGGTGAATTAGTTGGCACTGTTAATAAAACTGATACATCAATTGAACAATTAACAGAAATGATGGTTGGTCAAAAAACAGAATTGAATATCGAAAGAAGCGAACCTAAAGGAGCTGAAAAGTTACTTGAAGTTAAAGACTTATGCGTTAAAAACGTATTTGGGAATGAAGTTATAAATAATGTTTCCTTTGATTTAAAAGAAGGAGAAATTTTAGGCATTGCCGGTATTTCTGGTAATGGCCAAAAGGAATTATTAGAAGCAATCGCAGGGGTTCAGCCTATTGCAAATGGTGAAGTTATTTATCACCGTCAAAAGAAGAATAAACCTGTTTCATTCTTCCATAAATCATTAAAACAAATTAAAAGACTTGCTAATGAAGGCGTATTCCATGATTTAAATGGTAAACCTGTTAGTTTAGAAAATGTTCCAAACAAAGAAATTAAAACTCAAGTTAAAGCAGGAGAAATCCTCTTTAACGAAAACGAAACAATGTATTTAAAAGGAAAGAATCCAAGAGAAATCCGTGAACTTGGAATTCATCTTGCGTTTGTTCCTGAAGATAGATTAGGCATGGGCTTAGTTGGCACTATGAATATTAATGAAAACATGATGCTAAGAAGTTATAGAAAAGGCAAAGGCCCATTCTTAAATTTCAAGAGACCACGTGATACTGCACAAAGTATTATTACAAAACTTGAAGTAGCAACTCCATCAGCAAATGTGCAAGTTAAAAAGCTTTCTGGTGGTAATGTTCAAAAGGTCTTAGTAGGTAGAGAAATTGCTTATGCACCAAGTGTATTTATGGTTGCTTATCCAGTTAGAGGATTAGATATTAACTCCTCATATACGATATATAACTTATTAAATAAACAAAAAGAAAATGGTGTAGGCATTATATATGTTGGTGAAGATTTGGATGTTCTTCTTGCACTAGCAGATAGAATATTAGTTCTTTGTAATGGAAAAGTAAGTGGAATAGTAGATGCTAGAAAGATTAATAAAAAGCAATTAGGCGCTTTGATGTTAGGTGAATCGTTATGAGTGAAATTAAAGTAGAAGAAAAGCAGGTAAACACAGAACATCATGAGAATAAGAAACCTCGTGAGAAATTATTCCATATCACAAAAAGATTGGATGTTTCTTTAAAATATAAAATTATTCTTAGAGTTGTTTCTATTTTAGTTGCTCTTGTTGTATGTGCTATTGTTTTATTCATTTTTAAACCAGGCAAATTCGGAGCATTTTTTAAGGAATCTTTTAATTCTCTATTTGGTTCTACAAATAAATTTTTCAATATCTTATATGAATTTGCATTTTTGTTGGGTATAGCTATTGCAATACTTCCTTGCTTCAAAATGAAGTTTTGGAATCTTGGTGGTGAAGGTCAAGTATTAATGGGGTGTTTAGGTGCTGCATTAGTATCTAAATATGTTGGTCCCCATGTTCCTAATTTTATTTGTATTATTCTTATGATTATTTGTGCGATGATAGCGGGTGGTTTATGGGCGTTTATTCCTGCGTTTTTTAAAGCAAGATTCGATACTAATGAAACATTATTTACTTTAATGATGAATTATATTGCTATGGGTATTGTTGAATTTACAGTTCAACTTGTTGATCCAACTCATGGCTCATTTGCTGGCTTGACTTCAGGTGTTTATCATACCTCAACAAATATAAGTATTTTGATTTCGTTTATTGTTGTTTCAGTTTTAACAGTATTTATGTATGTATATTTAAATTACACAAAACACGGATATGAATTATCTGTTGTTGGCGAAACAAGAAATACCGCTAAATACATTGGCATTAACGTTAAGACAGTAATTATTAGAACAGCAATTATTTGTGGATGTCTTGCTGGAATTATGGGTTATTTAGTTGTAGCAAAACAAACAAGTATTAATAAGGATATTATAGGTGGAAAAGGATTTACTTCAGTCATGATTGCATGGCTTGGACATATGAATGTTATTGAAATTGTTATTATGGCTTTCTTGGTTGCGTTTATTTCTCGTGGAAGTAACCAGGTATCTACGAAATTAGGATTAAGTGGTTCGTTTGTTCAAATTTCAATTGCTGTTTTCTTATTAACGATTCTTGCGTTTGAATTCTTCTTAAATTATGAAGTTCATTTTAATAAGCAATTATTTTCCAAAAAGAAAAAACTAGAGGAGGTTAAAGAATAATGTTTGCACTTTTACTTTGTGAAGCTTTCTTATTAACTCCTATATTCTTATTTGGTTCTACAGGAGAAACATTAACTGAAAAAAGCGGACATTTAAATTTGGGTACACCTGGAACAATTTGCGTTGGTGGTGCTGGTGGAATGATTGGTGTAGCTGTTTATGACAGTATATGTGGTGGATTCGCTAATTCTAATCCTTTCTTAACTTTTATGTTTGTTTTATTCTTTGCTTTGTTATTTGGCGCTCTTAGTGGTTTGTTATTCTCTTTCTTTACTGTTTCATTACGCTGCAATCAAAACGTTATGGGTTTAGCTTATACAACATTTGGTATTGGCTTTTATGGACTAATTGCAACTCTTGTTAATAGACCAGATGGTTTTTTAAATCAATATTGTGGCACTATTTCGCGTTTGTTTATGACTCGTTCTGAAGCTCCAAATGGATTCTGTGAAATATTCTTATCTCATGGTCTTTTATTTTATCTATCTTTTGTGATTGCTATTGTAGTAGCAGTTGTTTTAAAAAGAACTAGAGTAGGTTTATTTGTAAGAACAGTTGGTGAAAATGCAGGTAGTGCAGACGCTGCTGGAATTGATGTTTCTAAATATAGATATATAACTACTATTATTGGATGTTCCATTAGTGCTCTTGCAGGACTTTATTATTTTGTTGAAATCAATAATGGTCTTGTTGAATTTAAAAATATTGATGCTTATGGTTGGCTAGCAGTAGCCTTAGTTATATTTACTTTGTGGAAGACTGATTTAGGTATATTAGGAGCGATTCTTTTTGCGTTCTTATTCAAGCTTCCAGAAATTTATGGTTTGCCTTCTGCTTCTTTAAATATATTGTTCCAATACTTACCTTATTTCGTAACTGTTGTAATCCTTGTTATTATTTCAATGGTTAACAAAAAAGCTGTACAAGCTCCAGCTAATTTAGGTATTCCATATTTTAGAGAAGAAAGGTAGTTTTAGAGGTATTATTTTATGGGCGATTTAAGAGATCCAAACATGAAAAGAATTGACTGCAAAGAACTTGCAGAAAAATTCATTAAAGAGCAAATTAAAGCCATCAAAGAACAAGTTGGCGATAAGAAAGTTCTTTTAGCACTTTCAGGAGGCGTTGATTCTTCTGTATGTGCAGCACTATTAATTAAAGCGATTGGTAATCAATTAACATGTGTTCACGTTAACCATGGTTTATTAAGAAAAGGTGAGCCAGAACAAGTTATTCAAGTTTTCAAAAATGAAATGAAAGATAACTTAGTTTATGTAGACGCAGTTGATAGATTCTTAGATAAATTAGCAGGTGTATCAGATCCCGAAACAAAAAGAAAGATTATTGGGAAAGAATTCATTGAAGTATTCGCTGATGAAGCAAGAAAACTTGATGGTGTATCTTTCTTAGCACAAGGCACTATTTATCCTGATATTACAGAAAGTAAAGGTATTAAGTCTCACCATAACGTTGGTGGCCTTCCAGAAGACTTAAAATTTGAATTAGTTGAACCAGTTAAGTTCTTATATAAAGATGAAGTAAGACAAGTAGGTTTAGCTCTTGGCTTACCAAGAACAATGGTATTCCGTCAACCTTTCCCAGGACCAGGTCTTGGTGTTAGATGTGTAGGCGCTATCACTAGAGATAGATTAGAAGCCGTTAGAGAAAGTGACGCTATCTTAAGAGAAGAATTTGCTAATGCTGGACTCAATACAAAAGTGTGGCAATACTTCACAGTAGTACCAGATATTAAATCTACTGGTATTAAAGATGATAAGCGTACATGGGATTGGCCAGTAGTTCTTAGAGCAGTTAATAGTGTTGATGCTACTAGTGCAGAAGTTGAAAAGATTCCATATGATGTTTTATTTAAGATTAGAGATAGAATCTTAGCAGAAGTTAAAGGTGTTAATAGAGTATTAGTGGACATTTCACCTAAACCAGTTGCTACTATTGAATGGGAATAATAACTATGAATTTCTTAGAAGAAAAAATCTTAGAAGATGGAAAAATCCTTAATAATGAAATATTAAAAGTAGATAGTTTTTTGAATCACCAAATTGATCCAAAAACTATTAGAGAAACAGCGAAGCTTATGGTTTCTCATTTTCCTAAAGTTGATAAGGTTTTAACAATTGAAACTAGTGGAATTGTTATTGCTTACGCAGTAGCGGAATTATTAGGAGATGCTCCTGTAGTGTTTGCAAAAAAGAGTAAATCCGCTACAAATGATTACTCTAATGTTTATATGACTGAAGTAAAATCTTTTACTAGAAATTTTATTTCTACAGTAACAGTTGATAAAAGATTTATTAAAGAAAATGAGAATATCTTAATAGTGGATGACTTTTTAGCAGAAGGTAACGCTGCTATAGGTCTTATAGACCTTATAAGACAAGGAAATGCTAATGTTGTGGGAGTTACTGCTGCAATAGAAAAATATTTCCAAGGTGGGCATGAAAAGATAGAAAAAATGGGTATACCAGTTTATTGCCCGGCATCAATAAAAGAATTCAAAGATAATAAGCCTTTATTCTAGTTTGCATTAATCTTATATATTGTGTTATTTTCTTTTATTTGCTTTAATATAAATGATGATTCGCATATGGAGATCCTTTGTTGGTCTTGTGAATCATTTTTTTCTTTTTATTGATTCTATTAAAGGTTTATCTATTTTATGTATCTTTAAGCCAACCATTGGTTTTCTTCCTAATTCACGTCGTGAACTTATTTTTGGTGTATTGTGAACAAAGGATACTTTTACTCTAATTGGCTCGATGCTAAATGTTAGTCGCTTTCTTTTGGGACCTGGTGATGAAGTGAATACGACAACATAATAAAAATTCTTCTTATCGTTCTTTTTATACAAGAGTGCTGGATGTCCGCCATGCCCGTCACTATGTATGTAGAATCTTCCTTTTTCTAAATGTTTGTTATAAATCTTTTTCTTACTCATTAAAAATACCTCTTACTTATATAGAGGGGCTATTTTTTAAAAAGTTGATAAAAAAGTTACATTTATAATTTTTCAATATCTTAATAGTGGATGACTTCTTAGCAGAAGGTAACGCTGCAATAGGTCTTATAGACCTTATAAGACAAGGAAACGCTAATGTTGTGGGAATTACTGCTGCAATAGAAAAATATTTCCAAGGTGGGCATGAAAAGATAGAAAAAATGGGTATACCAGTTTATTGCCCGGCATCAATAAAAGAATTCAAAGATAATAAGCCTGTATTTTATTTATAAATAGCATTTATTAAAAATATATAGGTTGTATCTATACATTTCTATTGATTAAATAATAGTAGTGATTCGCAGGTGAGATCCATTGTCGGTCTGGTGAATCACTTTTTGTTTTCCTAATTATTTATTTTATTCACTTGTTTTTCTTTTCAACTTTTTGTTTTACTACTAGTAGATGGTGTGCGACCTTCTTGGGATAAAGTTTCATTAGTTAGCTCTCCGCCTTTTTTTATTTTTCTTAATGTTGCGTATAACTAATAAATTTGCTTTAATAAATGTACAATCTGTTAGTTGAGTTAGACTCAAACAGATTAAGGTCTAAACCTCACTGATTTATTTCACCGGGTGCAAAGTTAGGACTTGTATGCGTAATTCCGGCTACCTGATATTATCGAAAGAGGCAACTAGTGGCTAATGACCACAGAATTCCACCTTTTACTAGGTGTGTCAAAGGAGTCCACAACAAGGCTAGTCCTTGTTTTTCTTTTTGTTTAGTATTTCACTCATCAATTTAATTTCTGGATACGACACATCTACTCCGTTTTTTAGTTCAATTTGAAATAGACTAAATCTTTTCTTTTGGTCTCTTTCTTCCTTTTTGACAATATTCATTGGTGTATTATTATCTTTGATAGGATTTGTTCTTTTTTCCCAATTCTTTTTGCCGCCTGAAGTTTTAGAATGTGTTACTCGATGAAAAACAAACATATTCCCTTCTTCATCTACAATATAAGCAGGATGATTATTCCTTAAATAAATTCTAAAATGTCTTTTAAACTTTTTCATAAAAATACCTCCTACTTATATAGAGGGGCTATTTTTTGAAAAGTTGATAAAATAATTAAAATTAGGAATTTTTCCCAATAGTAAAAACTCTAATAAATCTCTTTATTATTAATATAGATATATATAAAGAAAAGGACATGAGTTTTAACCGCTCAATGTCCTTTTATAAAATTATGGGTTTTGCTGTTGCGATTCATCAACAAATAAGATGTATTCAGAACCATTAGCCATTTGAATTAGATATGCACCATTTCCAAGGTAGTAAACTGTAACTGCTGGATTGTCTTGAGACGATTGTGGATCTGAACCACTCAAATGGAACTCAATGGTATATGACCCATTATTTATAGTAATAACCTGTGGCGTTTCACTATATGAACTTACAGCTTGCATATTGCCATAACCTGAATATTCGAACATCTCATCAACTACGCAACTACCTTCACGAGTGTAATGAAGTGTTACCACAACGGTTGGAGTAACTGTATCTTCATTATTTGTATAACCGCCACTAGCTTTAGTGAAGTCATACCACTTATCTGGAGTGTCATAAGTTGCTGATGTTAGTGGTATTTGAAGTTGAGGATATGGATTGTTTTCATCAACTACAGCAGGTATATCGCTGCTATGAATAATGCTTGTATTAGTCCCACATGTTAATTGGAAGTTACTAGCAAGATATTTAACGGTGAGATAGAAATCACTATTAGCTGCATTATTAAAATTAACTTCAATAGCATTGTTAACACCTTGAGTAGTGGACATACGTAAGTAATAGCTGTATTGGAAATCAGGTCCATCTCCTACCCAATCATAACTATAGATTGCGATAAGTGTATAAGGATCATCAAAGTCAGTCATATTATATTCTAACTGTGTAGTTGCATAGTTATGAGCAGAGCTTCCTGTTCCAATTATTTCTATAGTGGTAGTTTGTTTTACATATGTGCCAATAATAGTGTTATAGTCATAGTCAATTATCCGTCGTATTATCCGCGACGTTCGTCCTCCGGACGTACTACCGCTCAGCGTTATTCCGTCTCCTACATATTCAGAAGTAAGGGCATTAGTCCCAGATACAGTAATAGTGTTTGAACTTCGGTTAAATGTATAATCTCCATTTGCAGAAGTGCTTATAGAACCATAATATGAATCTAAATCATCTATATTTTCAACACCTGGTCTAACTATTGCTGTTTTATCTTCTTCGTTAGTATTTGGGTCTGTGATAGCACTTGGAATGCTGCCTACAATTTGAGTTCCATAAGGAATTTCGCCAGACAACGTTTCAATAGAGAATAACTCGTTTAATGTTTTTCTTTCAATAATTTGAGAAGCAGCTGAGATGTCGAGATAAACTAAGTAGCTTCCACATCCACCTTGGCAAGATCCAAGAGCGTATTCTCCAACATTGACAGGCATTTCAAAGTAGTAAAGTCTCTTACCAGCGTGAGGAACTAATGTCTCATTAACTGCAATCCATTTAGTATCAAATGCAAATACATAGTCTTTGTCATTTAAAAGAGAGGTAAAATTATTTTTACTTACAGGTCTATTTTGAAGAGTTTCGCCATCTGACCATGTATATCCTTGCCCTTCATCATCATATAAGAATATTGCGTCTCCTAGCGGATCATCGGCATCTTTAAAAATATATTTAATCTTTTTAATAGATATAATATCATCGTTTTGGTCACGCTCAATTTTATGCAAAGCAAAGAAACTATTATTATCACTTTGATAGTTACCAGCAAGGAAATTGATGTATCCGTTTTCTTTTAAGTTAAAGTCGATGGCATCTTCTGGTAATTCATAATCGGTTTTATAATCGCCATTTATCATTACTGCATCAGCTCTAATGGTTCTTTCTTTGCTAATAGCCGAAGCCATAAAGTGAATTCCAGATATCTGCGGTGTAGAACCATTCATAAGAGGATTTCTTAAAATCCTATCCATATTTGTTAAACTCTCGTCGAGTTTCACAAATGTTTGTGCCGTCGCATCACCTTGTTCAAACTCTTTTGGATTGGCTTTTTGTGTTGCATTATCGCCAGTTCCATTGTAGCAACTGTCATCGATTGTATAGATTTTATTGTATTGACTGTCATTCCACGAATCACTTATTGACGTTCTATCATATTGAGAAATACGGGCATCGCCATAATATTGACCAGCAAGGAAAGCTTTACCACCATTCGAACTATCATAGAATCCGCCTGTGATGTAGCCAGTATTAATTTCTGCAGCATAAAGACTATTTATATTAGTGCTGCTGCCGTTGTAATTATTTAAATTGCCATCGCCATTAGCAGAAAGCGGTATATATCCTGCTTGTCCTGACCTTTCTTGATTAATTGTGAATGTATATGATGTATCAGAAATGGTTTCATAAGCACCAGTATAAGTAGATGTATCCTTTGTTAAAGTAAGTCTAGTTCCATTGTTAGAACTAGTAGATGTGTTAGTTGTCCATCCGTTACTATATCTAAGATATTTTGTGTCGTTTTTAAAAGTGACATTTGTAGTTTCGCTTTGTGAACTTCTTTTCCAAGACTTATATTGTGCACGGTATAGTAGAAGCGCAACACCATTATCGTTAGAATCTTTGTTTGCACTATAGTTCAAGTAATAAGTTTTTCCGTAATAAGTTGCATAAATGCCGCTTTCAAGATTTGATGTCCCATGATTAGATATATTCCAAATTGTTCCAGGTTCTGTATCAGTATCGGTGTTTGTAGGAGCGGAGGTACTATCAATTTGTAAATAGTGGCCATTGTATGAAATTTTAAATTTCCATTTTGGTTGTCCAGTAAATGTGCCATCGTTTGTATTTTTTGTCCAAACCGTATTATTAGTTGTTTCTATTAAATAACTATTATTTTGGACATTTAAAAAATAAATTGTGTTAACTCCATCGCCATCGTTTTTTCTAGCATATAAACTTTGATCAGTACTATTGTAGTGAAAAATAGCTGTGTCCGAATTAATTGTATCAGAGGGTGAAATTTCACCATCGGAAATACCAATATATTTATTGCTGCTATCTTTCATATAATAAGCTTCTTCTGCTGCACCTTCGGTAATTCTTGTGACCCATTTAACAGAACCAGCTCCAACATCACTCATACCACCAAGGTATATTCTTCTTCCGCTACTTCTATATGTATAGTAATAACTGCCAATTGTATTTCTTTCGCCTGATTTACCAGTTGCGTTTGCATCAGAATAATGATAGGAATCCTGGATATCTTCTTCGTTTAGAATATTTCCAGGAGTAGTACTCATTTTTTGAGCTTGTAAAGTACCATTTACATATGTTTGCTTTATTGGATATTCTAAACATACATCTTTTACAGGAGCTCTATTACTATTGTTGGTAACTTTCATTGAAAGTGTTGCTTTCATTCTTTGATTCAAAGACGAAAAGTTGACGGAACCACCCCAGTCAGAACCAGAGCTATTGCTAACATATGTAGAAGCAGTAGCCTTAGGAGTGTATATTGTTTCTTCGATTTTGTCGACTGTTCTCTTGTGGTCTACAGTAACAAAACCAAAAGCAGCATAATCAGAAAGATTAGTGGTGCCAATAGTTGATACGGAGCCTAAACCACTAGCAAATCTTAAAGTAGCACCAAAAATACCAACATGGGCGACAGTAGCGTTTGAATAGCCAGCAACTGCACCTGCTAAAGCGTGTTGCGAGTCAGTGGATGCAACGATAGTGACATTATTTAAATAAACATTTTGAACATAGTTGCCTGCTTCAGAAAATTCGACTAAAACATCATCACCATTGTCTTGTAATTGTTGAATAGTGCCATCTTGATTGATGATTGATGAAGTGACAATATTTGAACTTTCAGTAGTGCCTAATACACCAAATAAACCTAATATTTCGTAAGAGTCACTATGAGTGTTGCTTCCTGTAGGATGTCTTGGATCCTTAGTGTACTCACTGTAGTCATTAGAAATAGTTAAGTCAGTAATTACGTGTCCTTTGCCATCAAAAGATCCTACAAAAGGGTATTTGATTGTGCCTATAGGCGGAATGACATAGTTTTCTTCATTGTCTATCATGTCGATATCTTTTGATAAGTAGAAGTGATATTGCTGTTTAAGTACGTATTCGCCAGTATTTTCATCCAATACTGCTTCATTGAAGTAACCCATTTCTTGTAACCAAGAAAGATAATAAAGTTGAATTGGACGTGCTATTTCAAATGGATTAGCAGCAGTGCCATCTCCACTTTCAAAATAAGAACCATGAATATTTCCATCTACACTTATAGGAGATGCTGTATCATCGTTAAACCAAGAGAATGTTGGTAGCAAGATAGACATAGTAAAAGCACTTGCAATAGCGGTAAGTATCAATGCCTTGGTTTTAATCTTTTTTAAATTCCTAATGCCCATTGTTATCCTTTCTATTCCCCGTTTATTCGACTGTCACAAAAATATCTTTTAAATCATTTGCTAATTCTACGTCATTTGCCCCTAAACCATTAATTTCAGTAAAATCTTCATTTCCGACGAACTGTTGAATTAGGTCCTCATTGTAATTTATGTATAAAAGCACATTTAAGTGGTTTACGCCATTGATAACTGTAACTGATGAGTAGTCAAAGGTTAAAGTTATTGAATTATGTTTGCTATTGCCATTTGTTTCGTCTAGTATTACGAAATTTGATGGAGTTATAGTTTGTGGATTAGCAGATATTCCTGCTTTGAAGTATGCATCTGCAGCTAGCATAAAGCCACGCATATCCTCGATGTGGTCTAAATTCTGATCGGTTTCATAACTAGTAAAATTACTGTAGGTACTTAGTTCGCCTAAAGCAAAATCAGCACCGCTAGAAATAAATTTGTATGTAGTGATGTCGTCTACATCTTCTGGATCTGAATCAATAGCAGTGGTGTCTCTAGTAATCTCAACGCTTATTGTTTTTGTATCTTGGCCGGTAGGAGTAGGCAAATCTGCTCCATATAAGTGAATTCTTACTAAGCCAGCAGTATATGCATTCTGGTGAACAAAGATAGTGTCGTATGTATTTAATTTAAAATGCGCTAAGTCTAGTTTAGGAGTACCTTCTTCTTCCAAATCTAAGTCTGTTGCATTTCCATTAAAGTCTTTTGTGAACTTATACACATAGAATTTTGCATGGATGTCATCATAGTGGCCTCTAACAGTTTGATAGCTTCCTACCGTGCGGCCTTCGTAAAACCACGCAAGAGCAGCTGCACAAACCGCAAATAATGAAAAGAAGCACATGAACCCTGCGCCTATTAGTGTTAAAGTTTGTTTGCTAATTTTTTTCATCATTTTAAGGAGTGATAATTATAAATAATTAAGTTTCTTGACTATCACATGCTATTAAGTTTACACATTTTGGTATAATACGCAAGTATTTAGTGATTCTAATTAAATATTTTCTCTTACAAACAATAAAATCGTCATAAGTTAACAATATTAAAAAATAATATACTTAACATACTTTGTATGAGAATGCGATTAGAAGAATTATGATTTTTTTAACAAGAAAAAATGCTCTATAAATGATAGAAAAAAATTAATTTTACTATTTTTTGTTTGTATAGTTTTTAACTATATGTATAATAAAAGTAGAAAAAGGCAAAGCTACAGAGATGTAGTGACGCAAAGCTATAGGGTCTCAAAATAGACAGCCAGTTGCCAAGAAAAGGAAGGCAACTTTTGTTTATAGAAAATTATGTTCAAGACTAAAAGAAAGATTGTAATTACTTCTCTTATAGGAATTATAGGAGTTCTAATAGGAGCTCTTTCTGCGTCTTTAACATGGTTTGCAAAAATGAATTCTATTGATGACCTTCAAATTGGCGGATCTGTCCTTTCACAATATTTTGATTCTGGAACAGGTACTGAAGAAGACCCTTTTGTTATAACTCGTCCTAAACACTGGGAAAATCTTGTTTGGTTACATAATAACGTTAGTAACTTCTATCAGGCTATTACTGATGAAAATGTAGAACCTGGTCAGCAAAACGATCAAGGCTATTATTTCCAAGTGGGGAAACAAGTAAATAATCAAGGTGAATACTATGTTTACGATTATGGTAATGATGGCTTATTGAATCCTAATAACTCTTCGATGAATAGTAGAACACTTAACCTCAAAGGATTAGGATCATTAATTCCAATTGGATGCGATACAAAACCGTTTTTAGGTGTTATAAATGGGCACGGTATTACTGTTTCTGGGTTTGATGTTGTTGGATTTGAAGATGCGAATTATAACCTACAACACGATAGTGGTGAAGCAGGATTTAACGATATAGGAATCTTTGGATATATTGGCAATGACTCTGCTGTACAAAACGTTTATTTTAACGACTTTACTATTCATTTAGCGTATGCTGATGCATATCGTTCAAATAATAACCAATTACATAATGAAGGTTTCCATGCAACTAATCAAAATGGATCATCTGATATTTGCTATGTTGGCTATATTGCTGGTCATATGCATTATTCTTCATCTGTTAACCAAGTTTATATTAATAATTGTACAATCGATGGTGGTACAACCGCTACCAGCGGTTTTGGCTATTTTGGTGTTGTTGAAAACCAAAATGGCGAAACAAAACCTACACCTCTTTCTGAAATTACAGAGATTAAGACAGCAGGTGATGCTAATAATTTTGGTGGTAGTCTAGATTTCGAAAGTGTTTTTGAAAGATTAATGACTATTTTTAACGATAGAAGTGTTACAACCGCTGAAAATAATACCACTTATATCACTTCACAAACTTTTATAAAAAATGATGTAACAGGTACAACTGAATTATATGATCAGACCACAGCAAATGTTACGGCGTGGGGGCAAAATACTAACTCGAGTGGCGCTGATTATATTGGAAATTCAACTCCTGTTAGCTACATGTATGGAAATACTGATGCTGGTGGTGTGTTTAATTTTGCTTCAGACAATGATACAAGCATCCCTGATAGCACAACAGGAAACGTGTATCAGTGTTTATATGGAGAAAGTATCAAATATACTAAAACAGTTACTGAATATACTTTTTTAGATCAATGGTATAGCTGCTTTTTTATTAAAAATGGAGATAATTATTTGAATCATAGATATTACGCTACTGTTCAAGCAGAAACAGATGAAAACAATGCTGCTGGCTGGAATATTGATAGTGCAAAACATTTATATACAGAGGTGCTCGACACTAGATATTATTTAAATCGTAATAATTTATTATTAACTATGAGTACTTCAGGAAGCACTGAATGGGAACAAACTGGTCAAAATGAGTTATATACTATCATTAATGGTGTGAATCACTATTTGGATTATGATGGAACTTGGTTTTTATCTCCTTACAAAGATAGATATTTGATTAGTGATGGCAGCAATAACTATCTTCATGTTACTAATACAGCAGTAGGCAATGTTACTACGACTGAAGCAGCAACGAAATTCTTTTTATCAAATGCTGATGGCAATACTACAATTGGCTTTATTCATGACCACACAAAATATTTTTTAAATAATACAAATGAGAATCTTTCTATTTCAACATCCGCGAACACTACATGGAGTAAAGAGAATTCTTATTTTTATGTCAGTGTCCAAGGTGTTAAATATTATCTTGTATATGAAAACGGCTGGTTATTAAGACCAGAGGATGGTGTAAGACTTAGCTGTAATGGAAACAATTATTTAGATGTATCAGGGAATGGAACTCAAATTTCTAATAGAACTAACCTTGATACAGTTGTTTGGCATTTTTCTTCAAGTACTGGTGATACACAAATCTATTATATTTTTGGCGGCCAAAAGTATTATTTAAGTTATAACAACGGTCTAGTAATCAATAACAGTCCAACTACTTGGCATAGAAACGGAAATGCTATTTATTATTCTTTAGGGAATATTGATTTTTATCTTATTTACGATAATGGTTGGCGCGTAACTGATTTAGAATTCTACTTAATTCATGATCAAGACGGTAACTATTTAGTCGCAAACGGTACTAATAATTTCTCTAATACAACTGTTTCTAGTGATGCCACACATTTCTACTTTTCAGACACAAGTGGGGAATATCCAACAGGTACGATTAACTATGTATATAATGGAACAATTTATTATTTAAATGCGCCTGTTACTAATACTGTAGCCTCATTAGAATCTTCTACATCATCGACTAGTACAGGATGGTCAAACGATGGAAACACAATATATTTCCAACAAGGATCATATGTGTACTATTTAAATTATGATGGAAAATGGGTTGTTCAAAGAGAATTTGATGGGTATTACATTAGTGACGGAACTAATTATTTAGTTGTTAATAATGGTAGCATTTCAAATACGACCAATTTTGCTAATGCAACGTTCTTCAACTTCACAAATACAGGAAATAATCCTAGTGGGTATATTAACGTATTAGGTACTAATACTTACTTAAGAAACAATGGTGGCGATTTTACAACAACAACAGATACAGGAAATCGTACGAGCTGGGACAATAATGGTGCTGCTATTTATAATGGCAATTATTATCTCGTTTGTGTTAATAATACTTGGTTATTATTAAATGGAACTACAGGGTATTTGTTCTCGAAAAATAATTATTATTTAAATTTAAATGGCACGACTATAACTACTACACAGACACCAACAACATTATGGAGTGCTACTTCTGGCCAAATTAAAGCTGTTGGAACGAATTATTATCTTTATCACGATTTCCGAACTGATGCATTATCTGGCTCTACTAGTCAAAACCAAGTCGCTTGGGTTAACAGTGGTGACAACACAAGTGGTGCTCTTTATTGGATATATAGTAGTTACTGTCAATATTTGAAGTTTTCAAATAACTCATTTGTCGGTGGCTATTATAGAACCTCAAATTATAGCGTTCCTCCTGCATCTGATAATATCACTTTCACATATGTAAACTGTCAAACTTATTCCAAATCTTTTAACCTAAAAAATGTAATTTCAGATTTACATCAAGTCACAACTCCTAACATTAATGTTACTAATTATACAGTGGATAAAAATGCATCTGCATCCCACTTTGAAACAAAGAATTATTCTTCTTCCATAGATGGCAAGCAATTGCAAGTATGTCAAAAAACTCTTAACAATGATGTGCAAAGAAGTGGGAACCCAACTTATTTTCCACTTAGAGTAGATAAGGTAGAAACTTATGAAGGTTCTAATACCTATGTATATCCTTCGGGATATGCCGCTTCCGAGAAGAATACCGGTTATATTATAAGTGGCGCTAATATTCATGATATTAGTACAAATACTTCCTCAATGAATTACCAAAAGCAATATGGTGATATTCGTATAGCTGGTTGGGCAATTTCCAATATTGAAGGATCATATTCCGATGGAACTTTTGGTGATATCTATACAGTTGACGATAATAGCAACGGTAATAATGCAATTAGAACATTGAATAATACAGAAAAAGCAGATAGTAATTACACTACTGCTTTGGGACAATTTGGAGAAACATTAAGTGGCGCTAAAAAAGTTTTTGGGATGCACTTTATGGATGCTGCAATTAATATTGATCACACAATTAGAGCTAACCAAGTTACTATTATGGGACATACATATTATAATTATGAGCTTCCTGAAGACTCTATCGACTTCAACGTTTATCAAAAAGGAAAGATAAGTTTCTTTGCAGGTAATTACTTTGCTAATACTAATGAAAAGAATACAGCATTTTTCTCATTGCATAGAATCTTTAGAGATTCTAATAATAATATTACTGCTATTAAAGAAATTGAGGAAATTTATTGGCATAATCAAAAACACGATATGGTCAATTATATCTATAAATTTAAAGGCGATACCGCTACATATACTAATGCAAATGGTACTTATACTGGTGCAACTACTTTAGATTCTAATTATTCAAGTACACCAATATTCAAAACCAGTTGGATTACAAATCCTAATGGAATCGATTCGAATACAAATAGATTGTTTTATTTCTCTATGCCTTGCAACGC
Organism: Bacilli bacterium; assembly: GCA_024695405.1. Classification (GTDB taxonomy): domain Bacteria; phylum Bacillota_I; class Bacilli_A; order RFN20; family CAG-826; genus RGIG9670. The sequence continues at coordinate 5,761 of JAILIF010000014.1, read as the reverse complement.
AGGAGAATATGCTCTAGGCTCAGTTCACGGTGAAAATGGCGCTTACCTTTGTTACCTTGATATTGCTGCAAATGGCGGAGATTCTGTTTTAGAGTATTATAAGCAGCCAGAAAACTCTACAACATTTAGTGTTGACTATAGAAGCGCTGGATACACTTCCCCACATTCTATCATTCAAGTAGGTGTTGACTTTGTAGATTCTACAACAAATAATCAACCTGATCCAAACAAGCTAAGTATCGCTATAAGCTTTGATAATAGCGCAGCAACAACTCAAAATACTGAATATGTTAACGGCTTGTATGTTATTCATGTTGTAAATAAAACGGGATACACGGTTAGGCTAAGTGTTTTACTCGTTGATGATAATGGGGAACTTTATGACGACTTCCAATATGCATATAAAGTGCTCTACAAAAATAATACATATAGTAGTGAGCAAGTAATTATGGGCACAACTCTTTTTGATTCTTCACAAACTCCTGTTCCTTATTGGCGAAGAATGGCTATATTTGATATACCTTCAACTGGAGATGCGGAAGAAATTGCTTATCAGGTAAGTGGTTAATCTTAAAGGGAAAACTAAAAAGATGTGGGGATATTCCACATTGTTTTCTATGTTTTTAATGAAATATTTTTGTTAGTGTAGTAGTATTATTGTTGCTGAGAAGATTTATAATCTTTTAGTTAATATAAAAAAGAAGCTATTGGACGAGGTTAAGGAGTTGTGTTCAACAGCTTCTTTTTTAATTAGTTTGAAGTTTGCGTATCAATAATTATTCTCGAGATATCTGGCTCGAAAGTAATTTCTTGCGAACCTGTGAAGACTGTTAAGTCGAAGGTCGCCTCCGCATTGGCTTGATAATACGCAATCAAGTCAGTGTTGTACGTATATTCGATATATAGGTCAGTTGTATATGCACTGACGTTACTTGCTGGCGCAAGAGGGATACTATGATCTTCAATGGATTTGTTTGGTTTGTTCCCAATAACATCATCACCGCTTGTCGTTAAGTTTACAAACTTTGACATTGCATTAATTCCATTAAATACTGTCTTACAGGAGTTATAGATAGTAACAACACTGGTTTCATCAATAACCCCTGCAATGTTGTCATAGTATTTAAATTGAATTAAATTGGAAATTTGGGTATCGACATATGTGGAGTTGTTTTTGGTATATGTCAAATCTCCTGTGCAATCTACTGTAAGTGATAGATATGTATTTGCAGGAACACCATTTGGGTATTGAAGAGTTAACTTTAAGAACTTACGAGCGTATACATTTCTTGTAGTAATGAAACAATCGTATGGTTCCAAGTTCAAATCATCTGTTTCAATAGGTTCATCGTGTTGATAATCCCATGTGTAGATGTGCTTAGCAATAACGTTAACGTTTTGCTCGTTACGAGCTCTAATGACAATGCCAGTAGAAGACACTGTACGATTAGTGTTAAACCAAGCAACCGTGGCAGTCAAAAGTGTCGAAAGATTAATTCCGACAAAAGAAATGCCAGCTACAATGATTTTTTTCTTCTTTTCCATTTAAATCATATCGGTAGCTGGCTATCTATTTAATAGACCCTATAGTTTTGCGTCACTACATTGCTGTAGTTTTGCCTTTAACAAAAATAATATATATGTTTGAATTGCATTTTTCAAGTACTTTTTATAACCAAGAATATAAGGCTAACAGTCACGCTCAAACAAGACTGTCCCCTTCAAAGGAAGGTTGTGCTTTCCTTCCGCCAAACACGCATGCATTATAAAGATGTCTTTACGGCCTAGGAGATATGCATCCAGGCCTTTTTAGTTACCAGTTACCCAGTATCATTAACAACAAAACTACAATAAGTACAAACTTTAACAGTATTACTACCATTAAAATTTAACATCCTTTCTCGGAAAGAGATTGCGGGGGCTGAGAGGATATTCTCAAGGTTCATAATGTTACAAACCCCCTTACTTATTTAAATGGGGCTTTTTCGATAAAATTTGCTAAAATATTTTATATAGTTATATGAATGTATATATACATTAGAAATTTTAATATCTTATGGAGGGATATCATGAACGATAATTTTAATAAGATTTCATCTATTTTAGATAAGGCTGGTGTTTTTTATTTAGCAACTGTCGAAGTAGATCAACCTAGAGTAAGACCTTTTGGAGCATATTTAATCCACGATGATAAGCTTTATTTAATTACAGGTAAAGTAAAAGATGTAAGTAAACAACTGACTACTAATCCAAAAGCGGAGTTATGCGCTTTTGATGGAAATAAATGGATTAGAATAGCTGGCAATTTAATTAATGATGATAGTAGAGAGGTTAAAACTTTGATGCTAGATAAAGTCCCAAGCTTACGCGCTATGTATAATGAAGATGATGGAAATATGCAGATGCTATATTTTAAAGACGCTACTGTTACTATTTATTCGTTTGTTGATAAACCAGAACAATTTAGTATTTAAAAGTAAATAGATGTATTAGTTTTATAATTCAAATAATTAAACCACTGTTGTTTTAATGTGTGCTATCATTTGAAACGTATTTAAATTAAGAAAGGAACTTATTATGAAAAAGATTAGTACATTACTTATTGTGTTAATAGTAGCTGCTATCATTATTGCTATTTCATTTATTGATGGTGGTGCAGTATGGCATAAGATTTTTATTGCTTTAGGAATGATATTGTTTGTATTGATAACAGCTTTATTCTTAGCAAGAACATTGCCTAGAAATGGAAAGATAGATACATACGCTTTAATATTCTTATTTGTTGTTTTAGCGGGTTATGGATTTTATTGTTTATTAAACAGTCTTACTGGTTGGGTAACAGGCTGGCCATTATGGCTCAAGATATTGATTCCATCTTTATTAGTCTTATCAGCAGTTGCCGCAATTGCATTAGACAATAATGGAAGTAAGCGCAAAAAGTAATATAAGTAAAATTAGGCATAAAAAAAGGAATCAAGTGAACGAACGCTTGATTCCTTTTTAGTTTAATTAGTATTCAATTTTTACTGGAGTTCTTCCATTTGCAACTCTGAGTGTGTTGAATTCTTCAAGAACTTTAGCTTCTTTAGCTTTATATGTTTCTAATTGTTCTGGAGTCATCTTAGCTTCTTTAGCCTTAATTTCGTTTTCAATCTTCACTCTTTCTTCAGGCATTACCCAAGTACCACCTTCAGCTTCGACAGCTTCTTTTTGGTCTTGAGTAATTGCGATATTGTCAATCTTGGTGAATTTTTCAACTGTCATGGAGAAGAACATAACACCCATTATTAAGTAACAAACACCTTCAACACCGAAACCTAATATTGTATGAACAACCTTTTTAGCTTCTGTATCAGCGAACGCTGAGTTAATGCCAACGATAATACCATTACATAATCCACTCATAGCAACCATAATTGAACCATAGACTGCCATTGTGAATCCATCAGTTCTCTTACCATATACTGCTTCTTGGTGATCAAGCACTAATGCCATGACAGCGAGTGCGATATACATTGCAGGGCAAGTACCTAAAGCTTTAACAATGAATGAGATAACAGCTAATAAGCCAGAAGTTGAAATATCTGCTTGGCCTAAGAAGTTTTTAATTAAGACATTACTTTGTAAGTTAGAAAATAATCCAAAGAATGCGATAACGCCACCAAGTAATGCTAAGAAGCCACCAAATGCAATTGTTTTAGATTTACCAATCTTAATAGCGATAGGCCATACAATTGCCATACCTGCAGCAGTTGGAATAGCACCGATAGTGTTAATTATTGATGATAATGTGTTACCACCGGTCATTGCTTGTGAATAGAATGACATGTCGTTATTCTTCATCATTCCACCAAATTGATATAAGAAGAAGAATACGATAATAATCCACCAATATTTATCATGCAAGCAAATTTTTGCTTGTTCACCCATTGATACTTTTTTGACTTCTTTATTGCCTTTTGATTCTTCAGCAATTCTAACTTCTTCTTCAGTAATTCTTTCTCTAGTGAAGAAGTATTCAATAATACAACCAGCAATTAAAGTAACAATCATGACAATCATTAAAATGAACCATTTTTCATTTGCAGCAGCACGTGTAACTTCAACAGTATAGTCTGTTCCTTCTGTTAAGTTTTTAACTTCTAAGAAGTCATTAGTGAAGTTAGCAGTTATGTTACTATGAGCGTCTAAGTATGTAGCAGTGTAGTTATATTTAGGTAATAAGTTAAGTACGTCAACTAATAAACCACCAAACATACCAGAAACACCAGCAGCAGCTAATTGAGCAGCCATGATACATGTAGATAATAATCCACGTTTACCGCCATCTCTAGTTGATAAGTTAACTAAAGCACTGTGTGATGTATAGTATAGAGGCCATGCGAATGCATAGTAAAGGTTATAACCAACAGCGACTAAGATAGATGTACCAACATCGATATCAGTAATACCTTCAGCAGTGTGAGTTGGGAATAAGAATAAGAATAAGAAAGAAATAAGAATAACAGGCATACCTAATAAAATTAAAGGTCTAGCTTTACCTGCTAATGTTGGTTTCTTTTCTAATAATTTACCAACTAATAAGTTACCAACGACAATTAAAATAGCACTGAAGATTGGTAATAATGTTTCGAATAAAGGTGCCCATTCACCCATACCTAAAACTTTGTCCCAGTATTGGACTAGCCAAACGTTAATAATACCGTTTGAGATTAAAGCGAGAAGTGGACCAAGTAAATAGCCTAACCCTGCCTCAGGGAAAAGCTTAACATTGGCACTTTTGATTTTACTTCTCATAATTGGGGAGTTAAAAAAACCGCCCTGTTTAGAATCTTTTGCCATAAAAAACTCTCCTATAAATCTTTAATATAATATCACACACGTATTAAAATACAAAAAGTGATAATATATATGACAACATGAAAAGTTTAGATGAAATTATAATTTACAAAGACGACAATATTGTTATTTTAAATAAACCTTCTTCTTTGTTATCGCAAAAAGACGGCACTGGGGAGGTTTCTTTAGAAGAATATGTTCAAGAATATTTTCATAATACAAACGCTAGATTAATAAATAGATTAGATAAAGACACTACTGGTTTAATTGTGTTTGGTTTAAATGAATCCGCGATTAAATATTTCAACGAAGTTTTTTCTGATCACGAAAGAGTGGAGAAGAAATATTTAGTCTTAGTTAGTGGACAAGTTACTGAAGAAGGAGAAGTGAACGCCCCTATTAGAAAAAACTTCCAAAAACACAAAATGGTAGTGTGTCCAGAAAAGAATGGTGGCAAGTCAGCTCTTACTTTATATAAGCCATTACAAGTGTTTGATGACTCGACTTTACTGGAAGTCACTTTGAAAACAGGAAGGACTCATCAAATTAGAGTTCACATGTCATATATCAGACATCATGTCATTGGTGATTACAAGTATGGCGACTTCAAAATCAACAATAAGTATAAGAGTGAATACGGCTTAAAATCACAATTTTTACATAGTTTTTCTCTTAAATTTAATTGCCTAAATAAGCAATATTATTATTTAAATAATAAAGAATTCAGTTGTGATATGCCTGGTGAATTTCAGACGATAATAGAATCAAAAACCAAATAATTGTAGGATTATCGTCACCACATCCGGCCATACCGAGAATACAGAATGATGATAAAACAGCAATTGCTAGTTTTCTTTTTTTCATTTGTTTTCCTCCTGTAGTGAACCGATTTCCTTATAAGATCTGACGTCTTTACTTGGTA